>CAIQQJ010000053.1 GCA_903873905.1 uncultured Flavobacteriales bacterium | reverse complement strand
ATATCTGCTCCAAGGGCCATGTATGGTTTTGAAAGATTGTACAAAGTTTTATTCAATGGCAAAACCATGTCCGCGCCAAGGTCAATGCGTTTTCCAATTTTCATTCCGAATCCCAAACGAAGTCGAGTTGGAAGATTGGATTTATAATCTTTCGCAGGACTATAATTCATAAAACCGTTTTGGCCAAATAAGAATCCTGCTTGTGATCCGATTTGCCAACTGTTCAAACCGTGATTTGCGGTGTCGAGATGTGGCATGGTTGTGTCATTTGCAACCAACACATTGTTTTTCCAAGAGATGGATCCGAAGTCAGTAGCGGCAATAGCAAAGCGGATTTTATCATGAAGAATTATGGAGCCTCCGAAATCCAATCCAGTTCCTGTTCCCACTGCATTAAAAATGCCACCGACTTTTTCAGGAGTGAAATTCTGAATATTTCCATAGTTGATGGAATAATTTGTAGAAAAAGAGGATTGACCAAGTATTGTTCCGTTGACAATTTTGCCATTCATGTTTGCCATTCCCCAAAGAAATTTCAGTCCTACGCCTGCATAAATTTGTACAGCGGGATTCCCATCAGCATCTTCAGTTCCGAATTTCAAAATTCTTTTTCCATAAGCTAAATTCGCTTCACGGAAATGTAGATAGGTGATATTACAACCATCGAAAATGTGCGAAATGTTCTGATTGTAAATGGAGGTGTCCTGATAAACAGTAGAATTTTGTCCGTTAAACAAAATATCCGCTGCATTGTGATTCAGACCCACATGCGCATAAGCACGATCGCGTACACTGAATGCAAGTCCACCGAATTTTGGAAAATAAATGGAAGCAGCAATCCAGTTGATGTTTGCCTGCATGTTAAAGCCATCGGGATTGGTGAAAAGATCGGCGTAATTCTTTTTTTCAGCAAGGGAAAAGGTATCCTTGGGATGCAGCATTGCATGTTTAAGCGTGGCGAAATTAATGGCTTTCGATTGAGCCGTTAAACCTGCATTGAGAATTGTGGCCGAAAATTTATAATTGCCACTCCAACCCAAATTCGAGGGATTGATGCCAACCGCTTCCCAGTTTTTCACTATTGCTGTGGAAGTTCCGCCCTTTCCAGCAGCAGCGGGAACACCCATGTCGATTTGGGCAAGGGATGGGATAGTTAGGGCAGAAGCACAAAGTATGAGAAGAGATTTTTTCAATGCGGTTTTTTTTATGAAATTTGGGTTAGCAGGTAGTCTAGCAAAAATATCCTTTTTCTGGCTTATCTGCCGATCCTTACCTTTGTATTAATGAAGAGATTTCTGATACTAGCCCTTTTGTTCGCTTTTTCCTGTAAATCATCAACGAAAAAAGGCGTTGAAAAACCTGACGATCTTATTCCTGAAGACAAAATGGTTCAGGTAATGGCGGATGTTCATGTGCTGGAAGCTGCATTGAATTTGCGGTTTCCCAAATCACGTATTCCTCAAGTTCAATTTCCAATAGAGTTGAGGAATGATTCTGCGGCTGTTTCATTTGCAGATGACCCTGAAGCAAATATGCCCTTGCAGAGCATTGATATTTTCAAGCGAGAAGGTGTTACAAAAAAGCAATATGAATCGTCTATGAAATGGTATTGCACCGATCCTGAAAATTTAAGTAAGATGTATGATGATGTGATAATAGAGTTGATGAAGAGGCAGACAAAAGAGAAGACGGGGAAATAATTGCCAATTACCTGATTATTGATTACCAATTACCTGATTACCGATTACCAATGAAAAGTGGTGAGTAAAAAAGTGGTAGCTGTAGTCAAATAAAAAAAAGCCGGAAATTTATTATTTGTAGAATTCACTGATTTCTTTTATCGAGTTATTCAAATCGCGATAATTGAAATTGATTGCTTTGGTGATTTTACTTCCGTCGTAGTGATTGATTTGTAAGGAAGCAACAGCGGTTTCTTTTGTTAGTCTTGGGTTTCTGCCAGCCAAGGAAGCGAGTATTTTTTCCATACGCCAGCCGATTGCCAATGAGAATTTTCCTGCTTTGCGTTTTGTTTTTGGATTTCCGAAAGCTTCCAAAACCTTATCAAAAAATTCACGATAAGATAAATTCTGTGCACTGAGAATGAAACGTTGATTTACAATTTCACTTTCCATTATTTGCTTTGTTGCATTTGCAACATCACGAACATCAACGTAACCGATAACGCCATTTGTAAACCAGGAATTCCCCTTTTTCAAAACACCAAATGCTTCCGTGCTGCTTTTGTTTGTATCGCCAGGCCCAATGATAAAACCTGGATTAATGATAATCACATCCATTCCTTCTTCTGTCGCACGCCAAACTTCCCGTTCTGAATTGTATTTTGAAATGGCATACCAAGAATTTATCGGATCATTCTGCCACCATACATCTTCGTCGATTGAAGTTCCATCAATGGTAAAGCCCAATGCTGCGATTGAACTGATGTGACAGAATTTTTTCACACCGGCATGCATGGCGGCATTCACAACATTGGATGTTCCTTCGGTATTGGTCTGCAACATTTTTTCTTTCTCTTTTGGATTGAAAGAAATGATTGCTGCACAATGATAAACATGTGTTATTCCTTCCATCGCATCTTCAAGCGAACCGAGATCGAGAACATTTCCTTCCACCCATTCGATTTTATCGAGCAATGCTTTTTCATTGTTGGAATAAAAACGAAAAATCTTTTCTGTCAATGCAGTGCTGCTGCCTTTACGTTTTAAAGCGCGAATTTTCTCACCCTTGCTGACCAATTCGAAAGCAATGTGTGAACCTACTAATCCAGTTGCGCCTGTAAGGAGAATCATGGGGTAAAGTTAGTTGTTAGTTCGGAGTTTTTGGTTCGGAGTTTAATATTAACGGCTTCATTTTTAAATAAAAAATAGTTCAATATTATTTTTCTCCGAACTCCCTACTCCGAACTCCCCACTAAAAACTATCTTTGAAAGATGAAAAAGAACTTCATAGAAGAATTGAAATGGCGTAGAATGGTGCAGGATATGATGCCGGGCACGGAAGAATTGGTGAATAAGGAAATGGTTCGTGGTTATATTGGATTTGATCCAACTGCGGATTCATTGGGTGTTGGGAATTTGGTGCAGATCATGACGCTGTTGCATTTTCAGCAATGCGGACACAAACCGATTGCGTTGGTGGGTGGCGCTACGGGAATGGTGGGCGATCCTTCTGGAAAATCAGCTGAAAGAAATTTGTTGGATGAAAAAACCTTGCAACATAACTTGGCGTGTCAGAAAAAACAGTTGGAGAAATTTTTAAATTTTGATTGTGGTGAAAATTCTGCGGAGATTGTAAATAATTATGATTGGTTCAAGGGAATTTCCTTTTTGGATTTCATTCGTGATGTTGGAAAACACATTACGGTGAATTATATGATGGCGAAAGAGTCGGTGAAGAAAAGAATTAGTGGTGATGAAAGGGAAGGCATGTCGTTCACGGAATTTTCCTATCAATTGATTCAAGGTTATGATTTTTATTATTTGTGGAAACACCATGGCGTTCAACTGCAAATGGGAGGTTCCGATCAGTTGGGGAATATTTACACAGGAACAGAATTGATTCGCAGAAAAGATGGTGGTGAAGCTTGGGGATTAGCAACGCCGTTGATTAAAAAAGCGGATGGAACGAAATTCGGAAAAACGGAAAGTGGAAATATTTGGCTCGATCCAAAACGCACTTCTCCCTATGATTTTTACCAATTTTGGTTGAATGCTGCCGATACGGATACGGAAAATTATATTCGCATTTTCACTTTAAAAACCAAAGAGGAAATTGAAAAGTTGGAAGCGGAACATAAATTGAATCCGGGTAAACGTATTCTTCAGAAATCATTGGCAGAAGATATTACCATTCGTGTTCATGGAAAAGATGCTTTGGATGCCGTGCTTCAGATTACAGAATTATTCATGAGCAAAGAAGCCGTTCAATTGATCGCAGCGTTTGATGAGAAAAAGTTTTCAGAAATGATTGCTGCCTCGGGCTCCTTGTCAATCGAAATTTCAAAAAATGAATTGGAAGCAGGAGTTGGCGTTGTGGAATTACTTACCACACGTTCAAAAATATTCGATTCAAATGGCGATGCAATGAAAATGATCAAGGGAAATGGAATTTCTCTGAATAAACAGAAAGTCACCGATCCGAAAATGATCGTTAATTCTTCGAATGCGATTAATGGGAAATATATTCTGCTGCAGAAAGGGAAGAATGATTATTGTTTGGTGAAGGTGGTTTGAAAAATTTTGAATTCTAAGTTTTGAATTTTGAATTACTGTAAACCACAATTCAAAATTTAGAATTCAAAATTCAAAATTACTTATCCTTCAACCCATACTTCTCCTCATACGTATGATACAATTGTTGCTGTTCATTCCGCAAATCCAATTTTCTTCCTTGGATGAATGCCCAAGTCACATTATTCGTTTTCATATCGAGCGCATCGCCCTCTGAAATGAAAAGTGTCGCGTCTTTGCCTACTTCCAATGTTCCCATGAAATTATCGATGCGAAGAATTTTTGCAGTGTTTCCTGTGAGTGCAGCAATGGCTTGTTCTTGTGTCAAACCGTAAGCAACTGTTGTTCCTGCGAGGAAAGGAATGTTTCTGGCATTCATCGCTTCCATGTCACCTTCATTTTGCAAACAGAAAAGAACACCGGCTTGCTGTAATTGAAATGCGGTTTTGTAACATTGGTCCACATCATCATCATCGCGTAATGGAAGACTATGCACACGCTCAAGCATAACGGGGATATTATTTTCTTTCAAAACTTGTGTGCATTTATAACTTTCAGTTCCGCCAACAATTACCATGTGAGGAATTCCGAATTTTTTCGAGAAAGTAACAGCTTCTGTTATTCCCTTCATGTAACTCGCGTGGATGAAAAGATTTTTTTCTCCTGTGAAAACACCACGCATGGCTTCAAAGCGAATGTTCTTTTCAGAATTGTTTGGATTTTCATTGTACGCTTTGGCTTCCGCAAAAAATTTCTCGAGTTCCTGTAATTGTGTTTCGTAATCCTTGTTTTGCGAATAAGTATTTCCTCCACTTTCATTCCAATTCCTCGAATAGAATGAAGGCCAATCCAAATGCACGCCATCATCCATTTTTAAGGTTGCATCTTGCCAATTCCATCCGTCCAATGCCATGATACTTGATGTTCCAGCAATTCTTCCACCACGAGGAGTTACTTGTGCAACTAAAACGCCATTGGTACGCACAGTAGGTGGAATTTTTGAATCGGTGTTGAATGCGATTTGTGAACGCACATGTGGATTATAACCGCTCACATCATTAAAGTCATTTGAGCCGCGAACAGTTTCAATGTCTGTCAAACCTAGTGTTGTGTTTGGCGCAATGAAACCTGGATAAAGTTGTTTACCAAAACAATTGATGATGGTGTCCCAAGCATTTTTGTCAAGACGAACAGTTTGTGCGTCGCCAACGAGTGTGATTTTCCCATCCTTGAATCCAACAAGAGAATTCTGAATGACTTCCCCGTTTCCAAGATGCGCAGTTCCATTCATCAACAAAATGCTCTTCGTTTGTTTCTTCGCGGGAATGGGAGTTTGCGAGAAAGAAAAAAGGTGCAGGCAAAGGAGGGGCAGGAGACAGACAAAAAAGCGGCAGGAATTTGTAGTGTTCATTTTTTTTAATGTTTTTATTCTTTTTTCTGAATTGTCAGACTGAGTGTTTTTCTTTTTTGTCAGCCTTCGATACATCCTCCAGTGTCGGACACTCAGTCTGACAAAAAAGAAAAATGTATCGAAGGCTCATTTTATTCTTCCAAATAATTTCCATCTTCAATCATATCATCGCAATCCCACAAGTGAGGTTTACGGAATCGAGGACGTTGTACGGGTGCGCCACCATTTTTTTCTAAAATCATTTTTTGTATGATCCGTGCTTTTTCTTTCGCCATGTTCGCACGGAGTTTTACATCTTCATTGCTATCGTACAAAACTTTTCCGTCCACAATTGTCTTTTCCGGTTTTGCGTAAATGGAAGTTGGATTGTTGTTCCATAACACAACGTCTGCATCTTTCCCAACTTTAATACTTCCCATGTGCTGGTCGAGATGTAAAAGTTTCGCAGGATTAAGCGTTACCATTTTGAAGGCTTCCACTTCTGTCATTCCACCATATTTAATTCCTTTCGCCGCTTCCTGATTCAATCGCCGAGCCATTTCTGCGTCATCTGAATTTATTGCAACCACTAATCCCATTCTTGTAAGGATTGCGGAATTGTAGGGAATTGCATCTTTCACTTCGTATTTATAAGCCCACCAGTCAGCGAATGCAGATGCCCCAACTCCGTGTGTTTTCATGACATCGGCAACTTTATATCCTTCTAGAATGTGTGTGAACGTGTTTACTTTAAATCCCATTGAATCTGAAACGTGCATCAGCATCGTCAATTCAGATTGTACATACGAGTGACAAGTGATGTTTCTTGTACCGAGTAAAATTTCACCAACCGCTTCCAAATCCAAATCACGGCGCGGTGCAACAACCTTTGCTTTTTCAGAAGGAGAAAGTGAATTATATTTTTGCCATGTAGCATTGTATTCTTTCGCACGTGTGAAGTAATCGTAATAAACTTGTTCCACGCCCATTCTTGTTTGCGGAAAACGGGAACTTTGAAAATCACCCCAATTGCTTTGTTTTACATTTTCGCCCAATGCGAATTTTATAAAACCAGGAGCATAATCGATTTTCATTTGTTCTGCACTTGCGCCCCAACGTAATTTTACAATTGCCGATTGTCCTCCAATTGGATTTGCAGAACCGTGTAATAATTGTGAAGCAACAACACCACCCGCAAGTTGTCGGTAAATCTGAATGTCATCTGGATCTATTACATCACCAATGCGCACTTCTGCGCTGGACGCTTGTGTTCCTTCATTCACACCACCTGCAATGGCAATATGAGAATGTTCGTCAATAATTCCAGCAGTTAAATATTTTCCTGTTCCATCAATGATCATCGTGCCGCCAAGTGGCAAACCGAAATTACCAAAGAGATTTTTTCCAATCTGGGAAATTTTTCCATTTACAATCAATACATCTGTATTCGTCAACATACTGTCTGCTTCATTGGTCCAAACAGTTGTGTTCTTGATTAGGATGGCTGAGTAACTCGATTGAAATTTGTCGATCTCCAAAGAATCTTGTTTTGTTCTTCCATAGGCTGCGAATGGAAAAATGACTTCATCCATTGTTGGAATATCTGCGAATGAAGTGTCTTTTGGTTCTGGTTTTGTAACGTAAGCGGAATTTTGTGTCGCTGACCAATTGAACCAAGTTCCATCTGGCATTTGTCCACGGCCACTCATGGATTTATTTTCCGAATTCACAATACCACCTAATCGAAAAGTTCCTTCCAATCCTTTTGTAACATAAGTGATGGTAACATTCGTTCCAGAAAGGGTAACACTCACATTCTCCTTCACTGAATCGCCAGACATAAAATTCGATTTCAATTTGAATTGATCGCCATCAATTTTTAAAGTGCGTGGCGATTCCAAATTCACTTTCATGGAATAGGTTCCGCGCAAATCAATGGTGTTGTAATCTTTGAGAATGTACTGATGACCTTTGATCCAATTTTCCCAGATGATGGCGTCTTTGTTAAATACATTTCCATTGGTAATGATGAAATTCGCAAGCATTCCTTTTTTCAGTGAACCGACTTTATCAGAAATGCCAAGAAGAGTTGCAGGAATTGTTGTCAATGATTTCAAGGCTGCTTTTTCCGACAATCCATATTTGATCGCTTTGCGAAGATTGTTCCAAAAATCTTTTTTGTCTTTCAAATCAGAAGCCGTCAATGCGAATGGAATATTGTTTTTTTCAAACGCACTTGGATTCAATGGAGCAAGTTCCCAATGTTTCAAATCGGCATAAGCAATTAATTCTGCATCGAAAGGATCTTCCACATCATATGCATCAGGAAAATTCAGAGGAAGAATAAAAGATCCATTTGTGTTTTTCATTTCAGTGATGCGCTGGTATTCATTGCCGCTTCCTTTGAAAATATATTGCACCTTGAATTCATCTCCAACTTTATCCGCACGCACAATATTCCATTTGTCATTCGTTTCGAAAATCTGTGGCAATGATTTGTTGGCATTTAAGGATTCAAGTGTGATATTATATTCCGATTTATTTTTTCCAGTGCGATACCAGTCCGCATCGTAATAGGTTTGACGTAAAAGTGCAATGGAACCCATAAGCGACGAAGGATTATCCTGACGAGACGAACCTTTATTGAATGAAAAACAGGAAGCAGTCTTATCTTTTATCATCGTATTGTTATCGCCATCTTCCGCATTGAGTGAAACACAAGCAGAAGTTCCTCGAGCGATTCCATCTTTGCACAAGGTCATCACCGAACCAAAACCCAGATTGCGATATTCGTCAGCGACTTTTGTATCGGAAACAAAAACTTTCGAAGCATCTGTTTCCGGTTTTAGTGCTTCATTCCATCCGAACGCCCCATCACGCGCTGAAGTTGTTTGTGGAAATGGAGACCATTGGCCTCGTTTTACTTCTGGCATTCCGTAATTGGTGTAGGAATCAATGAAGGATGGATAAATCCATTTCCCTTTCAGGTCATAAGTAAGTGCACCCTTCGGAATATTTACAGTTGTGCCGATTTCAAGAATGAGTCCGTCTTTCACAAGCATTGTTCCTTTTTCAATGGAAGATTCTGGATCAATTTGAATATGTGCGTTTGTAAAAGCAAAAACCGTATGTCGATTATCCGTTGCGCCGTTAACAGGAAAAGTTGTCGTTTGCGCACGTAAAAACAATCCTGACAAAACCGCGATAATGAATGCAATTGTATTTTTCATAGGTAAAATTTTCAGCGAGGAGTAAAAGTAGGGAATTGTGGTAATTGGGTGATTAAGTGATTGAGCTCTTGAGCGATTAGGTGATTAAGAGATGAAGCGATTGGGTGATTAAGTGATTGAGGTATTCTGGTTAATGAATTTGCTTATTTCCTGCATTCCTTAATCACCTAATCACTTCATTCCCTAATTCCCCAATGACATCTCACTAATTTATGCATTTCCGCCATAATAAGTTAAGAACAGTGACAAGCGGTATCTTCAACACCTTTTTCCTTAATTTTGCGGGTACTAAAAAAAACATACCGCCATGCAAAGTATTCTAATTCACATTCACTCCGGCCTTCGTTGGATCGCCCTGGTTCTACTTTTAATCACTATTGTAAAATCGTTTTCTGGATGGTTTGGAAACAAACCCTATACAGCGTTAGACAAAAAACTTTCCTTGTTTACATTGATTTCCATTCACTCTCAGTTGCTAATCGGCTTTTGGCTTTATGCGGATTATGTAATGACGCCTGGATTTGATTTTGGTGCTTCGATGAAAATTCCAATGATGCGGTTTTTCTCAGTGGAGCACATTACAGGAATGTTGGTGGCAATAACAATATTCACGATCGGATATATTAAAGCGAAAAAGGCAGGTACCGACAAAGCAAAATTCAAAACAATAGCAATCTTTTTTACGATTGCCTTAATTATTATTCTCGCTATGATTCCTTGGCCTTGCATGGAAAAATTTGCAGGAATGAAATGGTTTTAATCATTTCTCTTCTTGGGGAATGATATTAAGATTGAAGTGATTTTAAATTTTGTAAAAACACTTTAGAATAAAATCAACTGGAGTTGTGCGATGGGTGAGGATTTTCGCCCATTACACTCCTTCCGTTACACGCCCCATAAAATGAAAGATTCTCCCAATACTGAAAATTTAGAAGCTCGTGCAGTTCTCGTTGGCGTCATTGACAAACGTCAAGATGAAACGCAGATGAACGAATACCTTGAGGAATTGGCTTTCCTTGCACGTACTGCTGATATTGTTCCAGTAAAAAATTTCACACAAAAACTTTCTCATCCTGATAATCGATTGTACATCGGTTCAGGGAAAGTGGTGGAGATCAAAAATTTCTGCGAAGCGAATGCGATTAATTACATCATTTTTGATGATGAACTTTCTCCTTCGCAACAGCGAAATCTTGAGAAGGAAACTGGAAAGAAAGTTTTCGATCGCAATCTTTTAATCCTGGATATTTTTGCTGGTCGTGCGCGAACTTCACATGCGAAAGCACAAGTGGAATTGGCACGCAATCAATATTTGCTTCCACGTCTTACTGGCATGTGGACACACTTGGAACGTCAGCGAGGAGGAACAGGAACACGGGGAGGTTCGGGTGAAAAGGAAATTGAAACCGACAGAAGAAATATTCGTGATCGCATAGCCTCTTTGAAAGAAGAATTGAAGGTGATTGATCGTCAAATGGCAACACAACGAAAGGGCAGGGGAGAATTGGTTCGTGTTGCACTGGTTGGTTACACGAATGTGGGAAAATCCACAATCATGAATATGTTGAGTAAATCGGAAGTGTTTGCGGAAAATAAATTATTTGCGACGCTTGATACAACCGTTCGAAAAGTTGTGATTGGAAATTTGCCTTTTCTGCTTTCCGATACGGTTGGGTTCATTCGCAAACTTCCTACACAACTGGTTGAATCTTTTAAATCAACCTTGGATGAAACACGTGAAGCGGATATTCTCTTGCATGTGGTAGATATTTCCCATCCGAATTTCGAGGATCAGTTGAATGTGGTGCAATCTACATTGACAGAAATTGGAGCTGGAGATAAACGAACAATTTTGGTTTTCAATAAAATTGATGCCTACATCGAGCCACCGAAGGAAGACTATGAAATTGATACCGAAGCGAAGAAAATCCTCACCTTAAAGGATTTGAAAAAAAGCTGGATGAGTAAAATTAAAGATCCATGCATTTTCATTTCAGCAATAGAAAAAGGAAATATTGAGGAGTTCAAGGATTTGCTTTTTAAAGAAGTAAAAGCAATTCATTCCAAGCGGTTTCCAAATGCAAATATGGAGTTTTGGAATAAGTAGAATATTCCATCTAAATACTCAAGTCAATAATTTTCCTTCACCGCTCCGCCTTATCATCGCCTTTTTGGGCTTGTCGATCTTAGTTGTGTTTTCAGGCAACGCAGGTTTTGGCGCTTTTTTGTCCGCTGGGATTCTGTAGAGTACTCTCCTCATTCGGTCATCACGCAAGTAAATGTCGGTGTGAATGAAAACATTCCCATCCGGATCCACATCACATGAGAAATAACGAACGTGTATTGGCAATGGTTTTCGCAAATTGATTTTCATATTGGAGTCAAGCGTTGTCCAATGATCAAAAGTATCTCTTGGCATTCTTACACTATCGTCACGAATTAAAAAATGTGCAAGTTCCATGAATTTCTCTAGTCGCATGCAACCATGACTGAACGCGCGCGTGTCAAATCGGAAATATTTTTTTGAATTCGTGTCGTGCATATACACGCTGTATTTATTGTTGAATTCAAATTTCATAATACCAAGCGCATTGTCATCGCCGGTCATTTGGCGAAACTTATAGGGAAGATTTCCTTTGTGATATTTTTTCCAATTTATTTTTCGATAATCAACCACTTCATTTTTACTATTCAACACTTCATAATGTTCTTTTCGCAAATAGCCTGTATCGCGTTGTACGTGCGGGAGCAATTCTTTCCATGAAATACTATAAGGCACATTCCAATACGGATACAACACAATTTGATTTACTTTACTATCGAGTTCAGGCGTTTGTGTTTTAACGGCGCCACAAACAATTCTTGATGACATAAAAATTGTATCATCTTCATAAACCGTCATTTTGAAAGCGGGAAGATTGACAATCATGTGCCGCTTTTCGAATTCCGCTGGTTCCCATCTCCAACGTTCGAGATTCATTGCCATTTGTGTTACCCAATCTTCTGGCAACATGTCGAGAGCAAGTATTGTATTCCGTCCGATTTTACCATCTGCTTCCAGATAATATCTTTTCTGGAATTTTTTCAGAGCATCAGCAATTCGCAATGAATCCTTGTCGGGTGAAGTGGAATCGTAGTCGCCAGTTTGTATCAAGCGTTTTTTTACGCCTGCAAAAAATCCGAGACTATCTTTTTTACGATCAGGCAAATGTTGCCAAACTGCGCCTTCGTATTTTTTACGGAAGGCATTCATGTATTTTTTGATCGCTTGATATTCGAGTCGCTTTGGTTCGAGATTTTCAAAAGACTTCTGCAAATTATTATTCGCAAGAGCATTTTCCAAAAGCGCAATCATGTCCGTATCCAGTTTCGCCAAATTCCATGTGCGAGTCAATGAACTGTCATTTTCCATTCGCCCCACAGAAACGTGAACAGCAAATTGAAAAAACGCATCCGTAAACATTAAATCTGCTTGTGCGAGTTTATTGACATTGAAACTTTCCTTTACAGAATCGTAATTGGTATGAATCAGTGAATCAAGATTGTGAAAATGATAATCATCGCGAATCAATCCAAAACTTTCTGCATCTTTTATTACAGCGTAAAGCGAATTTCCTGCAGCGTTTAATTTTCCTTTATCACTCCAGAGCGGATTGAAATTATGTTTGACATACATCTGCTTTGTAAGGGAAGTTGTAAAAAGAGAATCCTTGCCAATGATGAAAGATGTTGAAGTGTCGAATTGCGAAAGATGACTGGAAAGATAATCTGCAAGAAGTGCATTGACCTTTTCAGGATCCTGCGACACGATCTGTTTGCCGTTCGCATTTTTATCATTTCCTCCACAGGAGGTAAAAATGAGGATTCCAACTAGCGGAACGAGAAGAATATTTTTCATGAGATGATTGCCGAGTCAAAAATAGACAAAAGGGCGTCGCCTCAACATTAGAATGTAAATGTGTTTGTAAGAATTAATAAACGTTGAGAAGCCGGTACAAAGCTTGTTCAAACTTCTTAAAATCGACATCCAAAAACAATTCCTGGATACCAAGCAGAATAATCTTTGGGTTTTAGGGTATTCAATCTGTAGATTCTCAGGCTGATATTCAAGGATGATTCTGGAAATGCAAGTCTAATACCTCCGTAGGGAGCCCAACTAGGATAATTTCCTTTTTCAACCATTACTTTTTTCAATGCAGGATGAAGGGGAATTTTCTGATCTGGATTTCCTGAAATAATCCATTCCGACATACTAATTCCAAATTCTGGACGAATAATAAAATTGGGATTCAATCCAACGAGGCCAAATTGTGCAGTGAAAGTTGCATTTGGTGCTTGCCAAGGCCAATAAGATGCCGATGCCGCGCCATACATTCTAATGTTATTGAAGTTATGGCCCAATTCAATTCCTGCACTATAGGAGCCAGAAGTTCCAAGCGCTTCCACATAAGTGAAATTTTCATTGACATTTCGTAGTCCATAACAAGGAATACATTCAATGATTGGCGTTTTGGGCCTTTGCGTATCTATTCGATCGCTTTGCGAAAAAGTTTTGTGAACGATGCAGCAACTTTGTTGCATCAATATTGCGAGAAGGAAAGGGAGAATCTTTTTCATAAATAAAGCCCGTTATACAATCGCATAACGGGCTTTAAAAAAAAAGATACAATCGAAATTATTGTGCTACGGCAAATTTTCCGCGAGTCAAAACTTCATTTTCTTTTGTAATGATTGAATAGGTGTAAACACCTTTAGCCATTGTATAGCTATTGAGTTTAGCGTTCTTGTTATTGATTCTTAAGCGATTCACTTCACGGCCTGTCATATCATAAACCACTACTTCAAATGCATTATCAGAAACAACATCAAAGTTGGTGATGGTAGAAGAAGGATTAGGATAAACATCAACACCATTGTTTAGTGAATTATCACTTATTCCATCATAACCTGAAAAACCTAATGCGTCAACATACAATGCACTACCAGCTTGTGGTGTAATGTTTGAACTTGCACTGAAGAAAATTGTTGCAGTATCAGGGAAGACAGCACTAAAAAGTGTGTTATAAATAATGCTCATGTTACGAACCTGATAGTTGGAAACTGCAAGCGGCAAATAATCAAAACCTACTGCTACAGTATCGCGGTGGTGTAAAATGGAATTCCAATGTGTCAATTGAACTAGGCAATAAGCAGTGTCAATTCCACTTGGTGCATATTTTGCAGCGTAAGTAAAAGCAGTAGGACGGCTTGAGAATTGATAACCAGCAAAAATATAAGGCGCATTAATGGCAACACTTCCTGCCATCAAAAAACCTCCACGATTTGGAAGATTTGCACTTGCAGGATTTGT
>CAIQQJ010000052.1 GCA_903873905.1 uncultured Flavobacteriales bacterium | reverse complement strand
GCCAGAACTTGATGGCTATGGTGTTTTAAGGGCAATGAAAAACATTCCGGAGCTTAGCGAAATTCCCTTTGTTTTTTTTACAGCCATTTCGCAGCGTGATGTTTTCAGGAAAGCTATGGACCTAGGTGCCGATGATTTTCTCACAAAACCATTTGAAGGAGATGACTTATTACGAATTGCAGAAAATAAGCTAAGGAAAAGGGCACTGTCAAAAAGTAAAATAGAGGAAAAAGAACAAGGTCTAAGTGAATTCATGAATGATGTGCTGTCGTTAAATGAAATTGCCTCCCTTGCACTTCAACGCACGGTAAAACAAATCAAGAACAAATATCCAATCTATTCCGAAGGTGATACAGCGAGTAACATCTATTTTCTTAAATCTGGGAAAATAAAGATTTTCAAAACAAATGAATCTGGGAAAGAATATATATTAAGTATTCATCAGCAAGGAGAATTTTTTGGATATGCTGCCGTTTTGGATAATAATGGCCTTCAAAAACAATCTGCAACTGCCATTGAGAATTCGGAAATTATTCTTGTCCCAAAACAAGATTTTTATTCGCTCTTAACTTCCAACCGTGAATTCTCCCTCAAGTTCATCCGATACATTTCAAGCCAAATTATTGAAACGGAGGAAAAATTATTAAAGCTTGCATACAATTCAGCAAGGAAAAAAGTGGCGGATACACTTCTTTTTCTTTTTCGGCCCTATCAGGTAGGAGGGAAAATGGAAAAAAGTCTACATGTAAATCGTGAAAATCTTTCCGCCATCGCGGGCATTTCACCAGAATCCATAAGTCGAAATCTGGCAGACTTCCGTGACGAAGGTTTGATAGAAAGTGAAAATGCAGTAATTAGAATTCTTGATTTCAAGAAACTTGAAAGGATAAAAGATTGACGTAAATTTTTATACTATTTTCAATTCAATTTAATTTATAAAAGTGTTTTGCCAATCAATTTGCATTTTTCATCGGGAAATAAATTGAAGCAGGATTGTTTTTCAACTTGACCGATATACGACCTGCAGATACAAAACTGAATTCTTCATCATAATTCACATCTCTCGTTTCATCATTGGTCAATCGTAAACCAATCATCAAAACATCATCGGTCTGTTCATTTTCTCCTTTCCAGGCATCAAACCATTCGTTCAAAATATTCAACTGACTATCGGCATCCATTCGGTATAATGACCCAAGCCAATTGAGCAATCTTTTTGTTGAAAGTCGCTTATCAAGATCGCCACCCAATTGATCAGCGAAACCGTCAGTTGAAAGATAGATAATTCCATTTGGAACGTAAGACATTTCGTGGTTGGTATATTCCATAATGCTGTCATCAGGTCTTCCTCCAATTCCAAACTTGTTTCCTCTTATCAATTCAAGATCATTATTTGCTATATAATACAACGAGCGGTTAGCACCGGCAAATTGAAGTGAATCGTTTTTCCTGTCAATAGTGCACACAGCAATATCCATTCCATCGCCACTGTAATTCTGGTTCATGTCTTGTTTTAAAAAGTGCCGAATGCCATTATTCAATCTCCTTATAATGTCAGCAGGCCGAGTTATGCCTCTTACTGCAACAATGGTATTTAATAAACAATGCCCCATCATGGAAATCAATGCGCCCGAAACACCATGACCTGTGCAGTCTGCCGCAACAATTACAAATGAAGATTGGTATTCCTCAAACCAATAAAAATCTCCGCTAACAATATCTTTCGGACGGTAAAGAATAAATGATTCTGGAAATTGTCTCCTTAGAATTTCTATATTAGGTAACATTGCTTCTTGAATGTGTCTTGCATAAATGATATTATCCATTATTTCCTTGTTCCTTTCCTCCATTTCGATATAAGCATTCACTAGTTTATTATGTATCATCTCAACAAGGGATCTGTCTGCATGTTCATCTTTCCTATCGAATAATGTTTCTATAATAGAAGGGAGTTTATCTAGATTGTCTTTTAAGATATAATTATCCGCACCAGCCTTGTTGCACTCGATAGCAAATTCCAATGTCACATCGGTTGCAATAAGGATAAATGGAACCTTATGGTTGTTTTCTTTCATAACCTGAAATGAGTTTTTTCTTTCCGTCATAGATGAAAAATTGATAGAAGAAAAATCAGAAATAATCAAGTCGGGATTGAAATTTTGAATTTCATTTAAGAAATTCTCATTGGATTCCAACACATTTAATGCGTATTTCATATTTGCTTTTTCGAGCTCATCATTGATCAATGAGGCATTATTGGAATCTTCTTCAAGCAAAAGAATTTTTAGGGTTGTATTCATAACTCCAATATTATGAGTGTTTGCCTATTCTAAATTTTCGCAAGCAATTTCTATTCAAATTAGTGTTCCAAAATTTGCTCCGTTTTCACAATTGGAATTTCCTTGCCGTCTTTAAAGGTGACAATAAAGGCATCACTATATCCTTTGTTCTGCATTTCCAATAATTTTTGCTCAGCAGTTACAGAATCATGAAACTCACCAATAGTATACTTATATAAACCATCAGAGTAACTTTCATCTGCTTTACCACATTTTAAAAAAACAGAATTGTTATCAGGTAATGGGCCAAAGACGACAGCAACAATTTGAACTTTATAAACAACGTTTGTATTTGTAATTGTTGGGATAACCGGCTGAACTGTTAAAATTTCTGGAGGCACTTGATCCGTTATTTCCAAAGCTGAATCATAACTCAAAAAGCCAATTTGATTGAGTGAATTGTAATATTCATTTGAAATGTCCCTGATTTGAGCATTTACTTTATCTGAATTATTAAATTGATAAACGAACTCCTTTTTTTCATAATTGAAATTCACAAGTGCTATAGGTTCATTCAGTAAATAGGAAAAATCCAACGCTTCTTTCTTCTCAAACAAATCAATAAGAAATGGGAAATCAAAGTGTTTCGTTTTGTTTCCCAAAACTCTTGTGTCAATGCTAATAATTTTTGTCAGGTATCCCATCTTTGATATGCTGACAGAAAACTGATTATTAAAGGGGAGATTAATATTGCATTTACCAAACTCATCCGAATACAAAATTTCATTAGTTTTCATTGTTTCATTGAAAACTCTAATCACAGCACTATCGAGAATATATTCACTGGAATATTCATCGTTGCCTGCTTGTTTCACAACACCCTGCATTATGAGGCAATGTTGTCTTTCTGAAATCTTACTGCTTGCTCCAGTTTCAAAAGCCAAGCATGAAACCATCAGAATTAAAAATTTCAAGGTTTTCATGGCTACTGTTTTTATTATTGATTTATTTAAAAAATTAATTATGCTTCAAAATTAATATCAGAAATAAATAAAAGTTAGGGCAAATGACAATTGGAAATATGAGTTTTGGTAACCTTTCAACAGATATGAAATGAAAGTCTTATTCTACTTGATGAACTTCACAATCAAATTGAAAAACATTATTGGATTCCAGGTATTTTACTTTTGTGGAATATCGCCTTTACTTAAAAAAGCATTTCGAATAATATCTTTCTATACAAAAATGACAATCCAACTTCCAAAATTCAACTCATTTTCACATACCTATTTTTGAAATCCATATATACCTAAGCTTCTTTATGCTATCACATCATTATAAAAATCGAGCCAGATTTCATTTTTTAATAGAAACCAATTCATTATATATATTACAATCAACATTACAAATCACATTCCTAAATCTTTTTCCCAAGTTCAAATTTCAAAATCATTGAGCTGGTGACAAATTAATTTCTTCATAAGGTACTTGTATTTCATTTTTTGAAATGACAATGAACGCATCATAAAAACCAATCTCTCTTAATTCCATAAGTCTTTTTTCAGCTGTAGCAAAGTCTCCAAATTCACCCGTAGTGTATTTGAAAAACCCATCATTATAATAGACCTCAACCACACCGCATTTGGAAAAAACAGGATGGTTTTCAGGTAATGGGCCCGACATCACTGCGATAACCTGGATTTTATAAATGACATTTGCGTCAATTGTACCGATAACCGTTTGATCGGAAATTATTTCAGGAGGTATTTGATCAGTAATTGCAGTCGTTGAATCCGATTTCAAATAGTTAATGGGACTATAAGAAAGATAATATTCCGTATACAATTTTCGTATCTGTGCATTAATCCTATCTGTATAATTATAGTTATAGGCAAAATCCTTTTTTATAATATTGAAGTTTACAAAAGCAATTGGCTCTTTTAACAAATTGCTAATATCAACATCTTCAATTTTTTGAAACAAATCAATGTCAAATGGAAAAACAAAATGTTGCTTTGTCTTTCTAGAAACCCTTGTATCAATGTATATGATTTTTGTGACGAAACCATTTTTAGAAACGCTGACGGTATATTTATTATCAAATGGCAATATCAAATTGCACCTTCCTTTATCATCAGAAAATAAAACTGTTGTGGTTATACTGGTTTCGTTATAAATAGTAACCAAGGCGCTGTCAAGAACATATTCACTGGAATAATCACTGCTGCCTGTTTGCTTAACAATACCTTTCATTTCGAGGATATCTTTTCTCTCAAATAATTTACTGCTTGCTTCATTTACAAAAACCAAGCATGAAATTGCAAGAATTATAAATTTCAAGTTTTTCATGGCTCAAATTTTTAGTGCTCATTATTTATGCTCACACTTAATTCAACCCAAAATTAATTTCAGAATAATTTAACTACAAGGTCAATGAACATACAATAAAATGAGTTTTGGTAAACACTAGAAAATAGCAATATCCATAAGCATCCGAATCCCTGATAGAAATCAGGTTTATGGTTTACGGAAAACGATCTCCTTGAAAATAAATAATTTGTTTTTCAGATAATTTGGAAAATCAGTTCTCGCTAAAACTTCCTCGTTTCCATATTGAGTTCGCCTTTCCTCTATGCATTTCGTACACAGATGTATTCTTTATGTTCCGACAAAAACATAAAAAGTGAACTATCTAAATAAAATAGAATGAACCCATTCAAGCAAGTGCAATCTCTTTTTTTGACTTTAAAACTTCAATTTCCTTTTTGGGGATTTCTATTTTCAAAATACCATTCTCATAAGATACTTGAAGGTTATCTACATCAGCATTTTCTGGAAGTCGAAAGGAACGGCAAAATTTATCATATAAAAATTCCTTATGATAGATCCCTCCATTCTTTTTTTCCAATTTCGTTTTTTTATTAACGCTTACAGAAAGAACTTCATCACCTAATTCTATTTTAAAATCTTTCTTATCAAGTCCTGGAACTGCCAGTTCAAGCAAATATTTCTTTTCCTTTTCTGTAATATTTGCAGGCGGCACATTGGAAAGGCAATCAACAGGAATCATCTCCCCATCTAAATCAAATTGTTTTTCACCCAATAGATTGCCATCATCCAAAAAATTTGTCATCAATTTCGGAAAATAGGTTCCATTTCTTCTTATTAATAAAATCATGACGACACTTTTTATGAAACCAAAGTTATTTTATAATTATTCTAGCTTCAATGACTGGCATCACCGCTAAATATGATTCTTGGAAAAGAAAAATCAAAGTGAAATTGAACAAAAAAAAGAAGTCTCCAAAAATGGAGACTTCTCAAAAAAACTGGTTTTGAATTTTTATTTTTGAATCACGATCTTTTGTGTGAATGATTCTTTATCTGTTTTTACAGTTATGAAATAAATTCCATTAGCCTTTGCAGAAAGATCAATTGTTGATATTGGATTGCTAATTGTGGAAGAAAAAACTATTTCTCCGAGCACATCACAAATCAAAATTTCCCCATTTGTGATTTGAGAGTTCAAAATGAATTTACCGTTGTTCGGATTTGGGAAAACTGTTATCCCATTTTCTAATGACTGAACTAAAATTCCTGTGCATGCATTTACAGTAATTCCAACAGTAGCTGTAGAAGAGCAACCATTCACATCTCCATAAGAATATACAAGTTGAAAAGTTCCTAATCCCGAAACGGAAGGATCAAAATTTGAAGCCGAAACTCCTGTTCCTGTCCAAGCTCCACCAATTGGTGTTCCAGTCAATGCAACTGCTGCATCATTCAAACAAACTACGCTTGAAGCTGCTGTTCCCGTTACTGTTGGAAGCGGATTTACATTAATAGTCACCAAACCTGTTCCGTTGCATCCATTCAAATCAGTTCCTGTAACAGAATAAGTAGTTGTTGCAACAGGAATGACAGTCGTCACTGCGCCAACAATATTTCCTGGATTCCACAAATAAGTATTTCCACCAATTGCAGATAATACAGCACTTTGATTCTGACAAATTGATGAATCATTTGCCGATGCAACAATAGTTGGAAGAGGATTCACACTAATGGTTATAGTGGCAGTGTTGGTACAACTATTCGCATCTGTTCCTGTAACAGTATAGGTCGCACTTGCCGCTGGAACAAATCCTACTCCATCAGTTACCAATCCTGTCCATGTATAAGATGTAGCACCTCCACCTGTAAGTGTTACTGGATTCCCAGCACAAACAACATTGGCAGTTGAATTCGCAGTAACTGTAGGTAATGGATTCACACTAACTGTTACACTGGCAGTATTGACACAACCATTCACATTTGTTCCAGTAACCGTATAAGTTGCAGTAGAAGCAGGAATAAATCCAACGCCATTTGTTACCAATCCTGTCCATGTGTATGTTGAGGCTCCGCCACCCGTAAGTGTTACAGAATTACCTGCACACACTGCTGTTGCTGTTGTATTTGCCGTAACTGTAGGTAATGGATTAACAGTTACAGTAACCGTTGCTGTATTGGTACAACTATTTGCGCCAGTACCTGTAACTGTGTAAGTAGTTGTTGAAACCGGCACAAATGAAACTGCATTCGTTACACCACCTGACCATGCATAAGTTGATGCACCGCCGCCAGTGAGTGTTACAGAATTTCCTGCGCATACAGCACTAGTTGTTGTATTTGCAGAAACAGTTGGCAAAGGATTTACAGTTACAGTAACACTTGCAGTATTAGTACAACCATTTGAATTTGTTCCTGTAACCGTATAGGTTGCAGTTGAAACAGGAATAAATCCAACTCCATTTGTTACCAATCCTGTCCATGTATAAGTTGTTGCACCACCTCCAGTAAGTGTTACCGATGTTCCAGCACAAACAGCGCTTGCAGTAGTATTCGCAGTTACTGTAGGCAAGGGATTCACTGTAATGAGCTGTGTAATTGTTGCAGAGCAAGAACTTAAGTCCGTTCCTGTCAAAGTGTAAGTGGTTGTAGAAGCAGGAACGAATGGAACACCATTTACAACTCCATTAGACCATGAGTAGGTTGAAGCGCCTGTTCCAGTTAATGTAACTGAAGTTCCTGCACATACGGTAGCTGAAGGAGAAACTGTAAGACCAACGATTGGAGCAGCACAAATTGTAGGTTCAGGCGTAACTCTGAAATTGATATTGGGAAGGTTAAATACATAATTTGTACCAGAGCAATTATCATTGACATATGCAGAGGTAGCACAATTTGAAGATCCACAATTATAAGTGGTGTTGACTTTAAATTTTTCAGCATAAACGGTGCATCCAGAAATGCCCCAAATACTCTCATTCGCTGTTCTTGAAATGGTAAGGTTTGAAATGCCATTCACAGAACTCAAATAATCATTGGGACTGCTACCATAAAGTAATGCTGCAGCTTCCAAGCCTGTGTAGGTAGGAGGGTTTCCACCCCAAGCTGGTCCGCTGATAACGTTATAACTGTTAACATATGCAGGCAATGTCTGACCTGCCACTGCTATCGAGTTTCCGTACGACATTTTTATTTGCGTTGATGCTGACGTAATCGAAGGAACGCGAATCCAGATGAGTGTGGTAGTTGTATTGATACCAGATTCAATCCAATATTGCAATGGTGTGCAACTGTTATCAGAAAAGCGAAGGTCATTACCATTTGCTTGTAAATAACCTGCAGTGATTAATGCTTGCGTATTGGTGGTAAAACTTACCCAATAGTTTGTCAATGGTAAAACAGCCGGTGCTGTTGTTATTGTCAAGGTGGCTTCGTAAGTCCAAGCTGGAAGGCAGGTTGCATGAACATTATTTACCATTATGCTTAAACTCAATAATAGTGCGAATAGATAGCTTCTTTTTGTACTGCTAACATTTTTTAATTTGGGGTTTTTCATCATAGCGAATTTGGGGTTTTTAATTAGGATGATTTTGGTTGGGTTATACCTTCTTCAATTTGCGGCAAATGTATAAAAAGCGCATTCAGAATGAAAGAAATTCAAATATTTATGAAGCATTAACATTTAAGGAAAAGCTACAAATAAAATATCGCAGCCAAGATTGCAAGGATGATCAGCAAAAGATATTGCCAAACGTCAGGAAAATGTATTAGATATTTTTTGTAAAATTCTTTCCACCACTTTTTCATATTCACACCAAATAATAATTATTTATTTCTTGTTTTTATACAAAGCTCCATTCAGATTTGCATAGCGCAAGGTAACTTCAAATCCACCTTGAGATTTAGATGCTGCCGAATATTTTGAAATATTTACATCATATGAAACACCAATGAAAATATCTCCGAGATCATAATACAGTTGAGGAATGATTGCATCTTTAAATCGATAATGAACACCCAGTCCAATTCCCGATTCACTGAAAAAATTAGTCACCTTCGTTCCATTTTTGATTCTGTAACGAAGCATTGTTCCAAATAAAATTTCATTTGCATTTCCTTGAGCCATGTAATATGCGGAAGGTCGCAAGGACCATCGCGTCCCTGAAAAATCTATTCGTCCTTGTCCGTGAATTACAAAACGCATATCCATGCGCTCTCCTCCTCCCTGATGAAATTTTTGTTCAGGCTTGTTCAAATGAAAAACACTTGCGCCAAAACTGAATTCATTCACATCTTGCCCAGTAATACTTTGTGCTCTGTTGCGATATTGATACGCAGTTCCAGCAGAAAAATCCACATAAGGAAATGAGGTCAACAAATTATTTTCATTGGGAAGAATAGTCGGATCATACACACCATTCACATATTGATTTTCCCATTGCAAATCAGCTGTAGTTGCAGAGCGTTGTGAATAGCCTCCTTGAATTCCAACTGATAATTTATTGAAATCATTCAAGGGAACAATTCCACTTACGGAAACCAATCCTTGAAAAGTTCCGAATTTCGAATCACCTGCTTGATCGCGATAAAGAAAAGCACCAACTCCCATGTACGCTTTATTCTTTGCATACATCAAGGGCATATCAAACGCAGCTGCAGCGGTTGTAAAGGGATGACCCATTGCTGCCCATTGATTTCTATAATTTAAAGTGGCGCGAAATAATCCGTCAAACAAACCTGTGTTAGCAGGATTAATATGCATGGGCGTTTCAGGAAATTGCGAGAAATGAATATCCTGTCCAACAACAGTTGTGGCAGAGAAAAAAAACAATCCAAAATAAATACACAAACGTTTCATAACAATCTTCCCTTCCGAAAATTAACGCATCAGTGTAATGTTACCCGACTTTATTTCACTAGAACCATCAGGATTAGTTGCTTTGAGCATGTATGCATATACTCCAGAAGGACAAGGAGTGCCTCCACTATTTCCGTCCCAACCTTGACTCATATCTTTCGTTTCAAAAACCTGTTGTCCCCAACGATTGAAAATAATAATTTCCGCATTTTGATTCGGATCTAATCCGTGAATGAAAAGCATGTCGTTATTGTTATCATTATTGGGAGAAAATGCAGTTGGAATAAAAACGTTGGAAAGAATTTCATTGGTAACATAAACAGCAATGATATGATCAGGTCCAGTGAGATTGATATTCACACTATCAACCGTTGAAGAAGGAGTTGGAACACTTGTCATTTCCCAATGATCAAAAGTGTAGATCGATGACGTTGGCGCAGTTTGAAGAATAATCGGAATGCCTCCATAATATTGGCCGCTCCATGGAAATTGATCGAGGTGCAATGAATTGCAATTAATTGTTCCTGCTCCAACAGGTTGAACTTCCAATGTTACATTGAATGGTCCGGTAAGATTATAACAATCAATCATTCCTGTTTGTAATGCAACACAACGCGTTTGAATATAGGAACGCATTGTAGCAACATTCGCTTGCCATGTGGCCATACTTCCACTCCAACGCGCACATTGTGCTGGCATATCAGGTGCAATCGTTCCAATCATTGTATCAAGTAATGCAATCAATGAATCACAACTGAAAGATGTATTCAATAAATCTGCATATCGATTTACATAGTATTGTTTGAAAGTAGGATTGGCCATTAATGCATTTAAAACAGGAATATGTCCTTGTCCACCTGGATCAAGAAGTGTTTCCGGATTGCAGGGATCAGCGGTAGGAGAAGTATCTGGAATTCCAGTGTAATTGATGTAATGTCCAAATGTTGCATCATTATCCCAAAGCGTATATCGCCAACGGTTTGCTCCACCATTTGGATCAAGACCTCGCCACCATTGTGTATTCCAATTCAGCCAATCGGAAGTAACACAAACAGAATTGAGAATAACATAATCGCAAAGACTTTTCCAATTATAAATGGTATCAACATGCGTGAAATTCGCAGGGACAGCCATGTTGTTAGAAACAATGTAACTCTGAATTGTATTCCAATCTGTTTGTGCTTGCGGACCACCATAAGCCGACCAAGTAGCTCCCCAGGTTTTCAGCATTTGAACATTGGGAACATCTTGATTGTAATAATAATTCGTAAAATCATTGTCATCCACTTTTTCACGGATTTCATATACGCCCCAATACAGACCATTAACATACATTTCACAAGGTTCGTAGGTACGTTCATCTAAATGCAATTGAGCTTCTTGCGAAAGTGTCTCACAATAAGCATCACGAATATGTGCGCTGCCTGCTTCAAAGGGATAATTGTCATTGGCTGCAGCCTTAAAAATAATATCCTTAAAATGATGGCGCGGTGTACGTGTGAAAAGTTTCCAGTTCAATGCATAATCATAACCTTCTTCATCCGCCGATTTAAAATCAATTCCACGTTGATCATAAGCCCAAGAATCATTTCCGTGCTTATTCGTATTGCCGCTAACTTTTGTTCTTGGAACACCGCTTTTGTCGAAATATTCCAAACTTGTTTCGGGAAATGCATTCCAGTTACCAAGCATTAAGTCCATCACATTGTCTCCATAAATTGAAATGGTTGCAATGGTATGTACAGCAACACTTATGAAATAAGATCTATTCTGAATAAAACTCGGAGGAATAGTTGCAGTGCTACTGAATGCTTTTGCGCGAACAACCTGACTTGAAGAAATGGAAATCGGTGCTGCATAAACAAGATCACTTATTACAGGTTCGTAACCATTTACAGTATAATGAATAGTAATATTCGGATCAGGTGTTGAAATCGTGAGTGTTTGTGTACCTGGATAATAACCTGCAGCCAAACTGAAATTCGGCATCGTTGCATAAGGTTGATAAGCTGTACTTGTTGCATTCGAAGAACCAAAAGTTGGATTAAGAAAAACACTCCAAGTAGTTGCTCCATCGGTTGTTCTTCCCCAAGAATGGCCTGCTTGATTTCTACGAATACCAACTGAGTCAACAATTCCACTTGCATCGGCCAAAATAATTTCTTCTGGCTTACATTGTGTCAATGAGAAACTGGTGTGATATTCCAATCCATTAACAACATTTCGTTTTGAACAAACCACTTTAATAAAACCATGTGAGGCAACTGAACCAGAAGGGAATGCCCATTGATTTGGGTTAGTTCCTTTATCACTCATGTAATAGCCAGTCAAACTAATTGTTGATGAACCGGCATTGTATAATTCCACCCAATCATTGTATTCAGCAAAATTATCCGGAATGCTATTGATATTGGCACAGGAATATTCGTTGATTACAAGTTGAGCGTGAGAAGGAAATACAGAAAGCAGTAGAGATATAACCGCAATCGGAATCCGTATAAATGATTTAAGCATTTTTCAGTGTCAAGGTATTATTATAAAGATATTGTTTTCAGGGGATTAAAGCAAAAAAGCCGATGCATATTAATCATCGGCTTTTGCAAATATTTTACCACAAATTAATGAGGACTTTCCTGATTCTCAAGTGGCGTTTTAGTAATCCTCGCCGTTTCTGTATGTATTCCATAAATAGCATCCAGATCAAGAAGTGCAGAAATCGCTAACTGGGAATAACTCTGCGAAGACTTTCCAAATGCGCCAGCCTTAGTTTGCCAAAGAGTTTCAATTAATTGCATTCCGCCATCGCAAGGAGCAATTACGGTAAGCGCCTTGTCAACATTTCCTGCGCCTGCATGATAAACATGTAATACCAATAATCGGAACCATAAATCATTTTCATTGTAGGCAATTCCACGCTTTTCCAACATGGATCTTGTATAAGGGATACAAACCGTTCTCAATAATTTTGCTGCAGCCCAAGATGCTTTCTCAAAATCTTTTCGTTCATCAACAGTTTTATTAACCTTTAATCCCATTTGTATGGCAACACTTTTCATCAATTGAAAAGCACCATTTGCACCAACATTTGATTTCAATGTTTTGCCTGGACTTTCTATTAATAAAATGGCTTGAGCAAAAAATGGATCCACACCTTGTTGAACAAAAATCGGAATTGCACGATCGATTTGTGGGATTACAGCAGATGCGTCATAAAAATCATTTTTCCCTTTTGTAAATAAGACTGAAGCACTATCGTTAAGTACATATTTTTTTCGAACGCTATCGCGATAAGCATCTTGTCCTGCTGTGCCTAGATTATCCCAAGATAATGTTGAAACCTGGCAATAAATAAATCGGTTGCTGGCAAGACTTACAATTCCAGAATCAGGTGTAAGATGCATGATTCGTCTCCAGAAAAGTATCTGAGGTAAGGTGTCAAGACCAGCTTCATAAATCTGGTTTGTTTTCACCATATTATGCAGAGCCGTATCATTAAACGTTGTCACCTGAATAATATCAGGACGAACGTTCGCTGTAACCTGAGCGGGAAGAGAATTTCCCGTCAATAAAAAAGCGAAAGAAATAATTGGCAAATAGAAGATTCTTGGCATACGGAGTACTTATATACCAAAGAAACGAAACAAGTACCCAATTATGTTACAGTAAATGTGTTTTTTGTTAACGAAAAAACGTTTATTTCTTTTTAACAAATGAAATTGTATTCAAGCTACAGCATCACGCTCGAGTGATTGGGCCCTTTTCCTTTGAACAATAGTCAAAAAATCATTTCCAATTGGCAAATAACCATATTCATAACAGAAGTAATAGGTTGTTCCTTTTCTAGTAGTATAGGTATGTGTGAAATACCCAAAATGAAAACCCAATTCTGAAATTTTCTCTTTGTGCAAGGTACTTTTCCCGTCTGGAGTAAGATCGGCAAGTATTCGTCTATTTTTGCGAAGGATATTATTTACGTTTCGCATGAAATTATTATCGTCACTATTCAACCTGTTGTTGTGACTATTTCTACATTGATCTGAGCAGAATTTTTTATCTGCTCTTCCATTTAAAGATTCTCCGCAATCGACACAAAATCGTTCCATATCTAAACGTTTGTTACATAAATATTAGAGCCAAAAATAAATTATTTATGATAATTACAAAATTATTTTTTTACATAAATAAATTTTATCCGTTTGTAATCGGCTACTGTATTGATATAACTAAGTTCTACGTGAATTAAATTTTTTTAGGATATAAATTAATTCACATCATAAATGATACTTTAACTATTTTGTGATGCGAATTAATTTAAACTTCAGAACTAAATCCTGAATATTTTGAAAGGACATTAACTAAGGGTGTGTCACAAGGGGACAAAATATTCTATTCAATTTTCGCAGAAAGACCACGATCTAACAATGCAAGGCACATTGATTTCAAATCTTCAATTGCACCACGTTTGACGCCACATTTACCTTTGTTGTGAATGATATGCGCACACTGTTCAGCTTGAATCGGATCATGATCGCAAATATCGCAGAGTGATATGATCACGTGCTGAAACGTATTGAAATCGTCATTGTAAATGACAAGATCCTTTAAAGGAACTATTTGTTCTTCAACGAGAACTTCTGTAAATGTTTCAGTTTGATGATTAAAGAAAAAACTCATGGAGTAAAATATTTACACAAAAGTATAAAATCAACTTATTGTCCCAACAACTGCATGGCTTCTTCCATGGTAATTTTCTTACCATCCTTAAACGCAACTATGAATGCATCCGTAATTCCTTTTGCAACTGCTTCAGCTCGCAATGCCTCCGCTTCTTCCTTGGTAACACAAACACCAACCTGATATACAGTAAGTCCAGTTCCTCCATCAAGATAATTTTTCACGCCCTTGCTCGAAAGTTGCAGGAATTGATTTGCAATTTCAACAGGAACTTCCTCACGGAAAGCACCGATTTGTACACTAAATACCAAACCTGTTTCAGGCACAGGAGCTTTTGTACTTAAGGTTGAGGTAGAAGAGTTTTGCGTACCCTGCTCACCGTTATTGCTAGTTTGACTGCCACTATTCGATGGCTGTGTTCCTTGACTACTAGCTGGACTGCCATTATTCGAAGGTTGTGTTCTTTGACTACTGCTAGTTTGACTGCCATTATTCGAAGGTTGTGTTCCTTGACTACCACTAGTTTGACTATTGCTTGTTTGGCTGCTGTTGTTTGAAGTTTGTTTTTGCCCATCAGCACAAGGTGAAACACCTGTTTCAATTAAGGATTGAGCTTCAGCAGGGGTTATTCGCTTTCCATTATAATAAGCCGTAACAAATGCGTCAGTTATTCCTTTTGAAACTGCCTTGTCTTTTGCCACAACAGCTGCATCAACACTGCAATATTTTCCAGAAGAATATCTAATGAATCCATTTGCTGTTTTTTCATTTACAATTTCTGGTAGATTCTTCAATTTTGAATTGCTAACTTGATTCTTATACACTCCGATTTGTACAGTGAAGAATAATCCTTTTACTTGTTTCACATCCTGCCCAGTTGTATTTCCTTGATAGGATTGATTTCCTTTATCAGGATTGTTTGTGGTTTGCGCGTCCGTTGTTTGAGTTCCCGTTGTTTGGGTATCACTTGTTTGCGTTCCATTTTCAGGATGCGTCTCTGTAATTGGGTGCATTCCGGAGTCTCCCTTTAAACGTCTTGCTTCATCAATTGATATTCTTTTTCCGTTATAGAAAGCAACAACAAATGCATCAGGATATCCCATTCCGCGAATTTCAACTTTAGCAGCATCAGCATTTGCAAATTCCTTAAAGAGTCCTGCTGTATAACGAGTCAATCCGGAAGCAGTTGTTTCTGCACATACAGGAGCAATGCCTTTGTAAATTTCAGAAGAGATTGGATTTCTGAAAGCTCCAATTTGCACTTTGTAAACCAGCCCTTCTGGCAATGAAGGATTTATTTTTATGACGGTAATAGGTGTTGAACTTGTTTTAGGGACAATAGCAAATTGTTCACCAGGAGAAAGCCGACTAGAAACAGAAGAAGTATTCGTATTGTGAGCTTTGGTTTGTGTTCCTGTAGTTTGTGTGTCTGCTGTTTGAGTTCCGGTAGTTTGCGCACCTGTAGTTTGTGTGTCTGCTGTTTGAGTTCCGGTAGTTTGCGCACCTGTAGTTTGTGTGTCTGCTGTTTGTGTTCCTGAAGTTTGTGCACCCGCTGTTTGCGCACCTGTAGTTTGCGTGTCCGCTGTTTGAGTTCCTGTAGTTTGCGTACCTGTAGTTTGAGTGTCCGTGGTTTGCGTTCCTGCTGTTTGAGATCCTGTAGTTTGCGTGTCCGCTGTTTGTGTTCCTGTACGTGCAACATCTCCCGAATTCGTTTGATCTGCTTTTGCAACAATTTTAATATTGTTAATTGCTGGTTGGTCAAGTCCTTGTAATGCCAAATTCGCTTTGTTATGATTTGCATTTGCATTCATCAATTCAACATCAACCAATTCTTCTAAGGAATCACGGGAACCCATGTCATTTTTCGCCATGGAATTGTATTTTTTTGATTCCGCAATCAATTCTTTCTTCTTCGTTTGATCTTTTTCATCTGCAGCTTGTAAAGCAATATCTTGAGCTTTCGCGACATTTGAATTAGCACTTAATTGAAAACTATCAGCTTGTAGTTTTAGATTAGCAGAATTATTTTCAGAATTAACTGCGTCAAGATTTGCAGCAGTATAATTCTTGAAAGGATCACTTGATCTAATTTGATTTAACTGATTAGAAGTGAAAGGTTGACCACTTGTAGGATCAACAATTTCCTGCATGGCAGTATTTGTGGTTTGTGTTCCTGTAGTTTGTGTATTCGTGGATTGCGTTCCTGTAGTCTGCGTATCCGTGGTTTGTGTTCCTGTAGTTTGTGTTCCTGTAGTTTGTGTACCTGTAGTTTGTGTTCCTGTAGTTTGTGTTCCTGTAGTTTGTGTTCCTGTAGTTTGTGTTCCTGTAGTTTGTGTATTCGTGGATTGCGTGCCAGTAGTTTGTGTATCTGTGGTTTGTGTGCCTGCTGTCTGTGTATCCGTGGTTTGAGTTCCTGTAGTTTGTGCGCCTGTAGTTTGTGTATCTGTAGTTTGAGTTCCTGCTGTTTGTGTGCCTGTAGTTTGTGTATCTGTAGGATGTGTTCCTGTTGTTTGTGTATCTGTAGTTTGAGTTCCTGCTGTTTGTGTATCTGTAGTTTGTGTACCGGCTGTCTGTGTTCCCGCTGTTTGTGTACCTGATGTTTTTGTATCTGTTGTTTGTGTAACAGCAATAGGCTGAATTCCACTCTTCTTATAAAGTGTAATTGCATCTTGTTGTTTTTGTAATGCTTTTTTCTCGTTTTCTTCAGCACTTTGCAGTGCTTCATTCTTGATATAATTATTATCGGAAGCTACAGCAGTTGCACGATCTTGCTTTGCCTTTTCAAATAGTTTTTTCGATTCATCAGAAAGAAGCGAGGCTGTTGAAACGGAAGGATCATTGCTATTAACAGCTGCTGCATCAAATCCATTCAATTGATTATTATTTTTTTCAAATTGAAGTTTATTCGCATCACCCATTTTAGCGGAGGCTTGTGCATCTTTTTCCCAAGCTTGTCGCTGCTGTTCAGTTGCCGCTTTCAACAATTGGTTCTTTTCATCACCCTCTTTAGTTGAAGCCAAATTAGAAAGTGAATCCTTGTTCTGCCTGTTCTGGTTTGCTTGATCAACTAATTGTTTTTGTTCCTGTAATGCAGAATTTGCTTCGGGACTATCATAATGAACCTCCGTAGGATTGGATTGTGTTCCTGTGGTTTGAGAAGCTGTTTCTGCCTCCGTAGCTTTTGTTTTGGCTTCATCAGAAAGATTTCGCTTCGATTCGGCATCAGCACGAATTGCTGCTATTTCCTGTTTTGCTTTTTCTTGTTGCGTCTTGTTTTTGATCTTAGTAAGGTTGTTTTCTTTCACAACAGCCGTTGAATCGAGTGCATCGGCCCAGTCAGAATAAACTTGCGCCTTTTTATTTTCCTTTTCCACTACCGAAGGATTCTGATCTGCAGCGGAAATTTGTTTTACAAATTGATCATCAGGTAAAGCGACTTGCTGCGTTCCTTGCTGGGCAATTTTATCTTTCTCCGCTTTATTTGCTGCAGCAACGCTGTTTTTCGAATCCTGTTTTTTCTGTTCGGATGAAGCCTGCAATTTTTTAAGATCAGCATTCAACTCCGCTTTCTTTGTTTTATCCTTTGTTCCTGCGATCTCCTGTTTCTTTTCATTTATTTGATCATCAATATTTGAAGCCCAATTGGAATAAACTTCACCCTTTGCTTTTTCACGGGCAATTGGATCACTAATTGTATCCGCTTTTTGCAACGCGTCTGAATATGCTGAATCAGGATTTTCATCCGCAACAACAGTATTCGTAGAATCATTTCCAGGTATTTGTGTGTCCGTTGTCTGTGTAACCGAAGTTTGTGTTCCTGTTGTTTGTGTGTCAGTTGTCTGAACACCTGCTGTTTGTGTTCCTGTTGTTTGTGTGTCAGTAGTTTGAACACCTGCTGTTTGTGTACCCGTTACTGGAGCATAAACTTTTGAAGTTCCTATTTCAGTGGAGGTTTGTTGATATGCTATTGCATCCTTACTAAGTGCATTTTTATTTTCAATTGAAATCGGAGTGGAAGAAACGGCAGGGTTTTTCGATTGCACAATGACATCATTCGCAGCCTTCGCCTGATTATTTAAATCGTTGGATTGATTTTGTAGGAGTTCAACTTTTTTCTGATCAGCAACAAGGAGTTTTTCGTCATCGGCAATATCCTCATTGATTCCCTCAATCTGTGCTTCAATACCTTTCTTTAATTCAGGATCTTTTTCTTTTGCTTCCTCTGCTTTTAATTGTCCAATGCGCTGTTGATTCTGGGCAATTTCTTCTTTCATATCTTGAGAAGAAGTTTTTGCCTTTTCTAATTCGGCATCTTTTTTATCAGCCTCTATTTGTAAATTTTTCGCTGTCGATTCACTTTCAGGTCGCGTATCCGACATGGCCTGTAATTCAAGTTGTTTTGCGAGTGCATCATCAAGTGCTTTAGAATCTTTTGACTTAACAGCTTTATCTAAACTCGTTGCATACTGCTTTGCCTTATCAGCTTCTTGTTGTTTGTTTTTTGCATCTGCCTCTAAAGCCTGTGCCATTGAAGTAGAGGCCGCAACTTGAGATTGCAAAGCATTTGCCGCTGCAATTAAATCTGCCGCTTTTTGTTCTGCCGCTTTTTTATCGGGACCTTCAGGTAATACATCGGCCGTATTTTTTGCTTGAGCTGCTTCCTGTGTTTTTGATTTTGCCTGCTCATTTAATTGAGAAGCATAATTAAAAGCACGATCTTTTTGAGCATCAAGATCCGTTGCTTCCGATTGTGTGGCAATGGCATCGTCATTCGCAGTCTTTACCAACTCTTCGTTGCTTACTCCTGTATGAGAAGAAGGAACTCCTGTTGAGCTATCAGTAGTCGTTGAGTCATCCTCATTGGAATCGCTAGAATCTGTAGTTCCAGCTTTGGGAATCGTTCCAGAAGAATGCCCCCATGTCGGTGATTTGCGTGGCAACTGGTTCATTATTGATATCAAGTTTGGCTTTGTCTTTCAGGAATGAAGGATCAAGCATCGATGTATCCGTTGCATAATCTGTCCGAATAAATAATTTCGAATCTTTATTAATTTCTTCATACCCAATTTGCTGATTCAGGGCTTTAATTTGATATTGAGTCGGAACAATTACATCATTTGTTTGCGTTGCAATTCCAGTATGATCTATTGTGAAGGAATATTTTCCACCATTGTTAGGCAGATTGATAAAATAAGATCCCGTTGCCTCATTACTATTGTAAACTCCAATCGGCTCATTTGTTTCAGAGTTCTTCACAGTAATTTTCGCGGCACGATTCTGATCTCCCTTTATTGGAGTAAATATTCCTGTTATCAAACAATTATTTACCGGCTTGCGTTCTATCACAACATGATAAACAGTCATTTTCCCTTCAGGACTATTTCTGGAAGATGCAAACCATGCCGTTTTTTCATCAAGATCACTAACGAACATGATATCATCATCAGGAGAATTGATCGCAAAATCCAAATTGACGGGTTTCTGCCACGTATTGGTTTCCTCATTTAATTCAGAACGAAAAATATCATAACCACCCATACTGTTATGACCTTTGGATGAGAAATACAAAACTTTTCCATTTGGATGCATGAATGGATAATCTTCATCAAACTCCGTGTTGATCGGATAACCAACATTCTCAGGTTTTCCCCAATTACCATTCGGCAGTTTTCGAACTACATAAATATCTTTCCCTTGCGATTCATCTTCACCATAGGAAGCAAAAAATAATTCGTTCTTTTCACCAGATAGAAAAATAATGGATTGCTCTTTTTTCTTTTTATCAAGTGCTGTTTTAAATTCATCTGGTTTTACCAAAAGTTGTCCGCTATAACCAGAACCACTCAAATCATAATGACGGAAAAAATCTGCTTCATTTAATTCAGCCTTTTCAATAACAGTGATATCAGTAATTGCCTTCAGCAATTTCCTTCCTGTTTTGCACATGGCAATTTGATTATCTACTTGATATTTGGTTGCTTTTTTCGCACCACCTAAACTCTTGAATTTATTGTAGCAAGTTATCGCTTGTTCAAATTGGTAATTCAAATGATAAGCTTTTCCCAAATAAAACCAAACATCAGCATCCACACCCGCACTCTTCGAAGCTTTCTGAAGATATTCTAGACCTTTTTCTTTTTCAGAACTGGCATACAAAACACAAACGCCATAACGATAATTATAATTCGGATTATTTCTATCGTTGGCAAGAAGTTGAGAATACAAAGGCATTGCCGCTGCATAATCTTCGTCATCAAACTTCGTATTCGCATCTTTTATTATTTGATCTGTAGTCTGCGTTTGGGCTCGCAAATGACATGGCGTGAACAATACCGCCGAAGCAATAATAATAAACAAAAATAATTCCCTTATGCGCATATTGAGCTTAGCGCGCAAACGCTAGTTTAGCCTGTAAGGGCTTGTCTTTTCAAGTGTTGATCAACAACCGATAGATTATCCGCCAAACTACAAAGTTAAGCCTTATAGGGTAGATGCAGAAACAGCGTGATTTCCACAATAGAAAGTTAATATCGAATTACTCCTTTCGGTTATCCCGAACTGTGAAAACAGAAGATTTTTGGAATATTTGGGGAATTCTTTGGTAAAAACTAACCAATAGCTTCTTCGTTCGATTCTTTCTTCTTTTTCACCAAGAACATTTTCGATTCTTCACGGCGAAGTAAACGCTCAATATTTTTCTGGTGTGTGATGAGAATAAGAATGGCAACAAGACAAGAAAAGACAACCATTGACGGTACAATTTCACGCCCATAAACGAAAATCACAGTGATTGGAAATGAAATTCCTGCCGAAATTGAGCCCAAGGAAACGTAATGCGTTGCTAGGAAAACCAAGAGAAATATACCCGCACAAATGAGACAAGCATAAGGATGCACCGCAAGCACAACTCCAAACAAAGTTGCAATTCCTTTTCCTCCACGGAAAGTTGCCCATAAAGGGAAAATATGTCCGACAACAGCAGCAACTCCAAGGACAATCTCAATATTGACAAAATCCTGTGAGTGTTGTGGAGCTTCCGTAACAAAAACGGCCATCATTACTGCTGCCCAACCTTTGAAAACATCAAGAAGAAGTACTGGTATACCAGCCTTTTTACCCAACACACGAAATGTATTCGTAGCACCGGAATTTCCACTTCCATGTTCTCGAATATCGATTTTGTAAAATAATTTGCCAATCCAAAGAGCCGATGGAATTGATCCAATCAGATAGGCAATCATTAAGGCAAGAATAGCGTTTGTCGTCATTAATTTCCTTGTGGATTATCAGGACTATCACCACCATCTTCCCCTTCTCCAGCTCGCTTAAGCTTTTTCAGCATAAGACTCCTTTCGTTGGGACTTCCAGCAGTAAATTTGTACCTGGCTTTGTTTTCTCCTAGGCGTTCTTTGTTGTAATCATCAGGAGCAGATTTGTCATCATCTTTCATTTCCTTGATTATTGTCACGAACTTTTCGTTGGACGAATAACAAAGCATGACCCCGTTTGAATAACTAAAGGTATACCATTTACTGTTATCCAGCTCAAAGTAGATGGTTAGAACATCACCACTCCTCTTTCTTTCAAGCATGATTGTGCCAGTTATGTACTTGTTAATCTGCTCTTTACCAACATTACCTAAACCTATTTTCCCATCAGAAATATAGGATTTAGTCTTCTGGTTCCAGTTCATTTTAACATCTGTGAAGAAGAAAGTGTAGTTCAACTCGTCTGGAAACTTTTTGTAGGAACCATATAAGGTTAACTGAGAAACCAACTTATCGGCCTTGTCTTTTCCGACCATTTCGTTCAATGAACGTTGGAATGTTTGGCGACCAGGATCGGTTCCAGCCAAACTTGTGGAGGCATTGATATCTTCCACCAAAACACCCATTGCCTTACTGCTCATGAAGAAATCGAGTCCAATTACCAAATCAAAATAACTGGAATGATTGACCGTATTGTGGGTCGCATTTCCGATCGGATTCATGTAAACTTTTCCAAGATTGGCCCCAAGTGCCATTTTTCCTTCACCATAAACGGTACAGGTCTTAGTACTCAAGCTCACAAAATTTCCAGGAAGGGAACGTTCAACCAATTTTTCCTTATTCGAAATCCGATATTCTCGTGAAGCTTTATCGAAAAACAAAAATCCATCTGCCGTTACCACATTGACATCTGTTCTTCCCAATTTTGGAGAGAGGAATGATCCATAAATGTGAACGGAATCGGCGGAAACGGTGCTTACCAAACCGGAAGTTATGGGTTCGCCCTTATCATTTACAGGCGATGATTCTACCGGAATGTAAATTTCACTTGGATTAATCAATCCTTTAAAATGAAGTTTGCTTTTTCCGATCGCACAATCATGATTCAAGGAAGTTGCTCCGTCAAAGACAAGATATGGATTGGTAGCAGCAAGAATGACTGTTCCCCGAAAATCAAAAGCGGGACTCAAATAGAATCGAGAAGAATCAGCAATTGTTCCCTCAGCATAGGTTTGAAAGGAAGTATCTGGTGCAACCTTTGCAAAATGGATGAGTTGTTCTTTTTTCAATTCATCGACATAAGCGTAATCGCCAGAAGCACTATAACTGTGACGTGAATAAATATCAACGACACAATTGAACAAATGGTGATATTTTGTAACCGTATTCGCATTGATTTTTGCGTTTGTCAATGTTTCCATGAAAGCATTTTTCTGAATGGTAATGTTTCCGCTATCCGGAACAATTTGCGCATCAGCCACATTAATTTCTTTTACTTCCAAAGCGTAAATGATGAAATTTCGATAATCAAATTTCGCTTTAGGTGCACGGAATCGCAAGGAATCCTGTTTTGGATGAACAGAAATAAATTCGGGTCCTTCCAAATCTAGTTTGTCCATTCCTGGTTTTGGTTTTGCTGCTCCACCTAATTCAATTGCACTTTTATCCATAAACCATTTGAAATTTTCCATGTAACAGATATACTGATTAACTGGAAATTTCACAATTGAACCTTTTCCATTTGCTTTAAAATCGCCTTCTCGTTTTTCGAAATCAACGTGTGCATTTACGTTGTTGGTTGCGAATGCAAGGCCAGACGCCGCAATCGCTTTCAAACTGAAATCAGCAGTATCGGCGTCGGCAATATGATGTTTCAAAACCATTTTTCGCGAATCCAAATCAGCATCCAAAAAATGTAGAATTCCATTTTCCAGAAGATTTTTTGGCGAAAGTGTCAAAGTTCCTTTTGCTGTTGCTAATCCTTTGAAAACAGTAAAAACTGAATCTCTATTCGTTGCATTCATGAAATCCCTTTTCGGCATCCAGTGAATGTAAATGGTGGAGCCTGTTACCTGAGGATATTCGGTTTTTCCACTGACCTGTTGTTCACGAATAATAAAACTTTGAGCAACACCATTCATGGAATCGGGATAGAAAATAAAATCCTTTGAAATGCTTGTGGAAGTTATGTAGTCTATCTGTCCATCACCACGCAAACCTTTATTGCTCAATCGCATTTCATTGGTGAATTTTGCTTTTCCACCATATAAAGAATAACCACCAGGTGGCGCTTGTCGAACAAATCCTAAAGACTTATCTGGCATGAGTCGAAGCGTATCTCGTATTTCAGGAAAAATTCCTGATGACTGAAATATTCCACCAAATTGCAATGCTGTATTTTGAAAATTATCTAAACTGTCAATTGTAAACGGATCAAGTTTGAAATAAAATTTATCGCGATTGTAAACACCTTTTTGGATTCCAGGTTTATCATAATATACAAAGGAAGGTTTTGCACTAATGAAAATTGGATATTGCGGATACTTTTTACTTTGGGTTCCTGATTTATTAGAAGGATCGTCGATTTTCAATTCACCATTCAAATTTTCAATTACACTTTTTACTTTCATCTGAACAAAACTTCCTTTCGGATCTTTTGGGTCACGTTGATCTGTATCAATCCAAATTCGAACAGAATCCACATTGTTCAGACTTAATTTAAATGTGCTGTAATCGAATGCAAAAAGTTTTCCGTAATAATCAAAACGTCCCGCCATAATGGAACCTTCGAAAGTGAAATTTCTATCCTTTTTTAAAATGATCATATCACTTTTCGGAAACACGGTTACATTTTGAGAATCACTCAAGGCAACTTCATTCACACCAAAAAGCGTCATGTCGTAATTCAACAAATTAATTTTTGCATTCGCACTTCCAGGAACAACCTTTGAATCGAACTCAATGTTATCATAATCTTTCTTACCCGCACGTGCTGCAATGTAGGTATCGCATTTGTCGAGATAAGTGATCATATCTGTCTTCGGATCGAAATACAAAAAACCCTGATTGGAAAGATCCATAATTGTCGGACGAAGTTGTTCAACTGCAACTTTCCAGTAACGAGCCAAATCAATTGCCGTGAATGTTCTTATTCCTCCATTGGCATCACGAACAAAATTCCGAAGCTTGATTAATGGATGGACCATATCCATTCCTTGCAATCTGTCATACAAATATTGACGGTAATAATCAGAAGACGGAAAGGATGCCGTTCCCAATGCCGAACCGATTACGGTGTTCAGAATAATTGTTGGCTCATTTGTTTTCCAAGTCATCTGTTCCACATACATATTCACTTTGTGGAAAGAATCATAAAATGGAGCTTGTGATGCACCTTCTTCAGGACGATAAATTACAACACGAGAACTATCAATGAAATATTTGAATTCGATGGAAGGATGTACAATTGAATCAGCATCAAGTGAAAATTTCACTGCAGCATTTTGACTTGTAATTTTATCTTTCGTGATGGAAAAACTTGGAGAAGTAACTTGCAGGAAATTTTTTCCATTTCGTTTGAAAATAAAAAATGCCTGATTGTCTTTTGTTCCCGACCCAATGAACTTCGCACCCACTTGTGTAAATCCACCTTCATAATCCACATTCGGATACATGGACTTGATTTGATAACGACTGCTATACGATTCAAATCGCGGATAAGAAGCGGAAGCCATTTGCGCATCAGCAATTAATTTTTCGGACAATTTTCCCTGCAAGGGTTTATCCTTGAAATAAATTTGGTTGGTGAACGTAACGGAGTCAGCAACAATTGAAAATCCTTTTACAGAAAAAGAATATTTCCTCAAATCGGCAAACACTTCTGATTCTTTCATTCCCGCACGCGTCCAATACACACGTCCACCCTGCCCTACCCACATGCCAGATGAAGGGAAATACAATCCACTTGTATTAAAAATATTGGTACTGTCATTTTTTGCAACACCGTGAAGTGTGACATTGGTAAATCTCACTGAAGAAACACTATCACAGGAAAATTTCCAAGTTCCTCCAATGACAGACCATTCACCAGAAGCGGTTTTGAAAAATTTATTTTCACCAAAAAGATGTTCTGACATTTCAATGAAATCGGAAAATGGTTTATTCAATCTGCCATTTCCAATTGTGGTAAAACACGTTTGCCATTCGAGAAAAGTAACACCAGAAACATTCTTATCGGCAATAGACATGATTGTATTGAGGTAAGAATAATATTCCGGTTTTGGTCGAAACTTTTTCTTCACCATCTGATTGCAATTCTTGTACATCGCATCTTTCACATCCTGACTCACATGGTTGGTAATCCAATATTTCTCATTGAATTTGTCAATGAATTCTTTTCCATCCTTACCCTCATAACTTTCAAAAAAATCGCGCAATTCAGCAATGAATTTCACGGGATCTTCATCAAAACTTTTCGGCATTACCTGTGCTCCGATTTTCAATGTGAAACCCGTTATCACAAACAACACAAGCAACCAAATGCGGAAACTATTTTTCATACATCAATATTTATTTTGTAAAATGGATTAATGCCCATTCTCCATCCGTCGCTGTGGATTTATATTTCAATCCGTTTTCTTCTGCAATCATTTTCAATTCAGAAACATCAGTAAGAAAAAATCCACTGATTAATAATTCACCTTCCGTTTTCATTGCATTCGCATAAACTGGCATCGCCTGCATCAAAACATTTTTATTGATGTTCGCGAGAACGATTTCAAATTTACGCTCTCCGATTTGATCATCTTTACCTTCTTCTATCGTAACATTAACAACATTATTACGCTGCACATTTTCTCGAGCGTTCTCAACTGCATTGGTTTCAATATCAATGCCAAGAACTGCAGCAGCTCCAAGTTTAGCGGCAAGAATAGCCAATACACCTGTTCCGCATCCCATGTCAAGTACATAACGCTCGTGGAGCGTCATTGTTAATAACTTTTCAGCCATCAGTCGAGTTGTGGGATGGTGACCGGTGCCAAAGGACTGCTGTGGTTGAATGATTAAATCAATCTCTATTCCATCAATCGCATCATGAAATGGAGCGCGAATCGAAAGTTTATTGGAAACTAAAATGGGCTCGTAACTTTTTTCCCATTCAGCATTCCAGTTCTGTCCCTTAATTGTTTTTTTTGAAAAATCAGCTTTACCTAAGTCAGAAGTGAATTCTTTCACAGGAGAAAGCAAGGAATCGGAAAATATTTTTGAAGGAATGTAAGCGAGAAATCCGCCATCCGTTTCAACAAAACTTTCAAATCCATTTTCAGCCAATTCAGAAATGAGCAAATCACTTCCTGGTTGTTTCGGATTCACTTTTACTTCGACTTCGATATAATCCATAGCGGGAATGTAAGTTTAAGGGCAAAATTCTTTCGTTCTCCATAAGGGAAGATGTTCTTTTTAACAAAATTGTGGGATTAAGTAATTTGGTGATTAGGGGATTAAGAGAGGTACTGTTAAAGCATAATTGAAACGCTCATTCAATCCAAACTAATCACCAATTACCACTAACTTTGGTGCAATGAATAACTCAAATAAATTCGGAAAAGATTTTTGGAATGAACGTTGGCAAAAAGGTGAAACGGGTTGGGATATGGGTTCGCCTTCCACTCCGCTAAAAGAATATATTGACGGTCTTGATAGTAATGAGGATAAATATTTGAAGATTCTCATTCCTGGATGTGGCAATGCTTATGAAGCGGAATATCTAAATGCAAAAGGTTTCAGAAATGTATACGTTGTGGATTTTGCAAAGAAAGCATTGGATGAATTTGCCACACGAGTTCCAGGTTTTCCAAAAGATCATTTGATCTGTTCCGATTTTTTTGAATTGAGCGAGAAAAACTTTGATTTGATTCTTGAACAAACATTTTTCTGTGCCATCAATCCAATCATGAGAATTCGTTATGCGGAAAAAATGTTTGAATTGCTTGCTCCCAAGGGAAAATTAGTGGGTTTGCTTTTTAATGATCCGAAATTGGGCATTGATCCGGAAACTTCTGGTCCGCCTTTTGGCGGTAATGAAAAAATATATCGCGCAATTTTAAGTCCCTATTTTTCGTTTGATAAATTCGAACCAGCAACTAACTCCATTGCACCAAGGGCTGGAAGAGAATTATTTATCAATCTACACCGGAGAGATAAAATCTCAAATCATGTGTAAGCTAATTTTCATTGCCCTTCTAACTTTTCCATTTGTCCTTTCCGCTCAAGAACCAAGTCAGCGTGAACGAACAGATTCATTTCCCGACAACCTCCATTTGTTTTATCATCACTACGGACTCAATCCAGATTCCGCAGTTACAACACAACTTTACCTAACAGTTTTCGATTGGATTGGAACGCGTTATTTATATGCGGGTAAAACAAAAAAAGGAATTGATTGTTCTGATTTTGTGAGTGAAATGTATCGCCAGGTTTATTGCATGGAAATTTCAGGAAGTTCAACAACTTTATTCGCCGAATGCGATACCATTCCAAGAGCAGAATTAAAAGAAGGTGATATCCTATTTTTCAAAATCAAGAAAGGAAGGGTTTCCCACGTGGCAATTTATTTAGGCCACAACAAATTCGCGCACGCTTCGGTTCATGGAGGCGTAATGATTGATGATTTGGATGAACCATATTACCACAAGTATTTCTACAGAGGTGGGAGAATTAGGAAATGACAAGTTGGAAAGTTGGAAAGTTGGAAAGTTGAAAAGTTGAAAAGTTGAAAGGTTGAAAAGTTGGAAGGTTTGAAGGTTGGAAAGTTGGAAAGTTGAAAGGTTGAAAGGTTGAAAAGTTGGAAGGTTGGAAGGTTCCGAAAAAAAAACTTAAGAACTTCGATTGAAAAAAACTTTTCAACTTTCCAATCTTCCAACTTTTCAACTTAAATAACACCCAATTCAATCAACTGCACTACAGCTTCAATATTTGCATCATCACCGTATGGATCGTAATCTTGCTTGAGGTTATTTCCAAAAATTGTTGCAACACCTTGCCACATGAAGGCCGAGAATGATCCACGACGTTCCTTGATGATTTGATAAGTGGTTGAACCTGTTTCGCGATCCATCAATTTGAAAAGAATTTTTCCCTGTGTAAAAGTCAGGTTACGCATATCATTTGAAAACTGACTGGTCAATTCCTTCTCGCATTTTGTTGTAAAATCTTTTCTCGCATTTTCGCCTTTTACCAAAGCTAGCTGAGCATCCATTTCGGTCAACTTCATTTTCGCGAGCACGGCATACGGATAAGCTACTTTCACATCTCTTTTCAAACGATCCCATTTCGCTTTTTCGGCTGCAGATGAAAACGATTTTTGAGCAACGATAGTACAGGTGTAATTCTGAATGCTGGCCATGGTATCACCATTTCCATCCAAAGAATAAGTCACCATATCTTTTGGATAGGTAGCAACTTCACCAACAACCAAAGCCTGAGCATTAGCCGCCGAAACGACGAGAATGAAACTGAATAGGGAGAGCAGCGTTTTCATGACATTATGATTAGTTCAAATCTTGTGCCAATTACTAGTGTCATAACGCCCTTGTCATGGTCTTTGTTACAGGAATGACCGTGAATTATTGTTAACAAAGGAAAGTTCAATTCAATAAACATCTTATGAACCCATTTTAATCATGCCTTGTCCTGTTCGTTTTCCATGCCGAAGCGTCCCCACCTGTTTCAATCAATTTCCCTGTCTTTTGCTTCTGTGCATTCATCCATGCCGAACCAATAATGGATGCGATTCCGGCCTCCTGTTCATCATAAACGTCCAACATTTCAGGCTTAAAATATTTGTTGATGAAGTTTGTGTCGAAATTCCCAGATACAAACGCCTCATGTTCTAGGACAAATCGGCAGAAAGTAAGCGTTGTTTCCACACCACTGATTTGATATTCATCAATTGCACGAACCATTCTTTTGATCGCCTCTTCCCTATCCTTTCCCCAAGTCACCAACTTCGCAATCATCGGATCGTAATAAATCGGAATGTCCATGCCTTCTTCAAATCCATCATCCACACGCACGCCCGTTCCTTGCGGACGACGATAGGTCACCAATTTGCCAATATCCGGCAGGAAATTATTTCGTGGATCTTCAGCATACACACGCACTTCCATGGAATGTCCGTTTATTTTCAAATCGGATTGTGTGAATGACAGTTTTTCATTTCGCGCCACCTTTATTTGTTCTTTCACCAAATCAATTCCTGAAATCATTTCGGTTACGGGATGCTCCACTTGCAAACGCGTATTCATCTCGAGAAAATAAAAATCCTTGTTTTCGTCGAGAAGAAATTCAACTGTTCCTGCTCCGGAATAATTGCATGCACGTGCCACATCAACCGCACATTTACCCATACGCTCACGAATTTCAGGAGTCAACACACTCGAAGGCGCTTCTTCAATCACTTTCTGATGTCGACGTTGAATGGAACATTCTCGTTCGAAAAGAAAAACAATATTTCCATGATTGTCCGCCAAAACTTGAATTTCAATATGTCTTGGAGCAGTAACATATTTCTCAATGAAAACCGCACCATTTCCAAAAGCGGAAGTTGCTTCACTCACCGCCATTTTCATTTGCTCCTCAAAATCCTCAATCTTCTCCACAACGCGCATTCCTTTTCCGCCACCACCTGCACTCGCCTTTATCAGTAATGGAAAACCTGTAGCCAATGCAACTTTTTTTCCTTCAGTGACATCTTCAATCGCGCCTTCTGATCCAGGCACCATTGGGATTTTATATTTTTTTGCCGCAGCTTTTGCAGAAAGTTTATCACCCATCATTTCCATTGCTTCTGGCGAAGGTCCAATGAAAGTGATTCCTGCTTTTGAAACAGCCGCAGAAAATTCTGAATTTTCAGAAAGAAATCCGTAGCCAGGATGAATACCATCAACACCTAATTTTTTTGCAACCTCAATTATTTTTTTCTGATCGAGATAGGATTTATTGGAAGGTGGTGGCCCAATACAAACCGCCTCATCGGCATAACGAACAAAAAGTGCATTACGATCGGCTTCTGAATAAACGGCAACCGTTGCAATTCCCATTTCACGACAGGAACGCATCACACGCAAAGCAATTTCACCACGATTAGCTACTAATATTTTTTTCATAATTCTTGTTTCTGAATTGGGAGAATGATGGGTGTAAAAGTAAGATTTTCTTGTGGGGAAATGGTAGAAGGTATCGGGTATCTGGTATCAAGTATAATATGATTTATGTTCTGATTCGCTCAAATAATATGGGCGTGTCCCCCAACAGAAATGTTGGGGGTCAGGCTTTCCGTTCCAAGTCCTCGTCCCAACAGAAATGTTAGGACTGTGGGCATTCCACTGCAATCCCTCACGCAAAAAACAAATACCAAATACCTGATACCTGATACCCCATTTATAAAAAAGTATCTATTATTCAAAAAACCGTTATACAATAGAAATAAGTAGTTTTAAATATGAAAGTCGGCATTATCGCATTTTGCATTTTCTGCAGCGGATTTTTTTCCTATTCCCAGAATCTCGTTTTGAATCCGGGATTTGAAGACCACGGCGAAATTTCAGGAAACGGATCTGGAACCGATAATCTCAAAGGAAATCATGTGAAGAATTGGATTTCTCCCACAAGTGGTTCGCCCGATTATTTCAGCACCGCTTCCGACTATTTGTGGAATCAATATGGCAAACCAAAAAGTCATTCCGGATTTGCGATGGCGGGAATTGTTATTTACGGTGGGAAAAAGGAATATCGCGAATACATCATGGGAGAATTTTCTTCGCCGCTCGAGGCAGGCAAAAAATATGATTTTTCCATTTCAATTGCATTGGCTGAATTTTGTGGTGTCAACATTGATAAAATTGAAATCTATTTTTCAAAGGACAAGTTTGAAAATAAAAAAACCGACCAAGCCTTGAAATTAATTCCTCAAATTTTCATTGACAGTACCGATCAAAAAGGGATGGAAGGTAAATGGATTGTTTTTCACGAATCCTATACTGCTGTTGGAGGTGAAAAGTATTTTACATTAGGAAATTATTTGAGTGACAAAAAAACGCCCAATGGAAAAACGAGTACAGCGCAAGATGGAAGTCTACCTTATGCGTATTATTATTTCGATGATGTTTCACTCGTTCCTTTTGTAGAAAAAGAAAGAATTGATCCAATTGACATTAACAACACGGTTGAAAAACCAAAAGACACCTTGGAAATTGTCGCAGGAAAAAAACTTATCGTCGACAATATATATTTCGAAGTCGATCAATCCATTTTAAAAAAGGAATCATTCCCCATTCTCGATGAAATCATTTCCGCCATGAAAGATCAACCGAATCTCAAGGTGAAAATCGACGGACATACGGATGCAGATGGAACTGCAGAGCATAACTTGAAACTTTCGCAGGCAAGATCGAAATCAGTTGAAGCTTATTTTGTTTCAAAGGGAATTGATCCTGCAAGAATTTCCACAAATGGATTTGGAAGTACAAAACCCATTAGTAGCGATAAAAATAAAAACAGAAGAGTGGAGTTTATTTTTTCAAACTAAAATTGCAGCAGAGACGCAAAGGGCGCAGAGAATATTTCAATGGAAACTCTACGCCTCCGCAGTAAAAAATCATTTTTCAGTAGCCGCTCTCTCCAATCGATCATTAATCGCCAATCCCAAACCATGCTCAGGAAATTTTTCCGCTAAAATTATTTCCGCTTCCGAATTATCCAATTTGCGTAATGCTGTAAATAAATTTCTCGCCGCTTCATGCAAATCACCAGCATAAGAAAGAACCTGATTGGCAATACAATCGTCAGAATAATTTTTTGTAAACGATAAGATTGCTTTTTTCTTTCCGGAAAATTCTTCAAGCAAAGCGTCCATCTTTCCAAAACGCAATGGAATCCTTGGCGCATAATGTGATTTCAATTGGCCCGGAGAATTTGGATTGGAAGAATTATTGATTCGCAATTCAACTTCTCCAACAACATCAACCAAATCCTCTAATGAAACTCCGCCTAATCTATAAACAACAACCTTTCCATCAATTACGGTAACAACAGTCGATTCAATTCCAATCATGCACTGACCACCGTCAAGGATGTAAGGAATTTTTCCATCGAGTTGATCTTTCACATGGCGCGCATCGACAGGAGAAATGTATCCAAACGGATTGGCACTTGGCGCTGCAAGAGGAAAATCCAATTGGGAAAGTAATTTCAATGTAAGTGCATGACCAGGGACACGAAGCGCCACAGTTTCTCCACCACCTGTTACAATGTCAGGGATGTTGTTTTTTTTCGGAAGTACATAGGTAATTGGTCCGGGAGAAAACTTTTCTGCGAGTGTTCTTACCAAGTCAGGAACTTCACTTGCGTATTTTGAAAATTCATTCACATCATGCACATGCACAATGAGCGGATTGAAAGTTGGTCGTCCTTTTGTTTCGAAAATTTTTAGAACAGCATCAGCATTGAGCGCATTTGCTGCGAGACCATAAACGGTCTCTGTTGGAATGGCAACAAGTTCTCCGTTAACAAGAAGATCTGCTGCTTTGGAAATATTGGTACCAGTGATAGTTTGCATTTTCGGGAGCAAAGATACTTTAACTTCAGAGAAATAAATCGAAGTATTCCATCTATTCTGTGAGCCTTCAGTCCCTTCAATTCATATGATTTCGCAGATGACAATTATCCAAACAGCAGTTTTAATAATTCAGTCCATTTACAAAAAGGCTTCCACAATTGGTGTGATGGTTTGCATGGGACTAGGTGATTAATGTTTACTAGTAATCCTAGCTTATAAACTAATTTTGAAAAAAAATAATTTATGAGCAAATTATCTAAACTGTCCTTGATTGGAATTGCTTTTTTTGCAGTTGCTTCCTACGCAAGTTGTGATACAAAGAGTAACCAATCAGAAAAGACTACAAACAATGAAGTTGATTCCATTCAACTAACAGCGCAAAATTCATTCAAATCTTTGCCTGCGCAAATGGAAAATCCAAACAATGCTCTTACACCTGAAAAAATAGCATTGGGAAAGATGTTGTATTATGACACAAAACTTTCTATGAAAGGAAATGTAAGTTGCAATTCCTGTCACAACTTAGGAACTTACGGTGTGGATAATTTATCTTTTTCAAAAGGCGATGATGGACTGAATGGAGGAAGAAATTCTCCAACGGTTCTTAATGCGGCCCTACATACCACACAGTTCTGGGACGGTAGAGCAAAGGATGTGGAAGAACAAGCGGGTGGTCCAATACTAAATCCAGTTGAAATGCATATTCCAAATAAAGCATTCTTAGAAGCTAAATTGAAAAAAGATGAAACCTATACAAAAATGTTTGCAGCGGCTTTTCCGAATGAAAAAAATCCTTTGAACTTTAATAATATCACAATGTCGATTGCTGCCTTTGAACGAACATTGGTTACTCCTTCAAAATTTGACGATTATTTGAATGGAAATAAAGACGCTTTGACCGCTGAAGAAAAAATAGGACTTGCTCTATTTGTAAAAACCGGTTGCACTACGTGCCATTCAGGTTCAATTTTGGGTGGACAAATGTTTCAGAAGTTTGATCTCTTCGGAAACTATTGGGATTTGACCAAGAGCAACAAAGTTGATTCTGGAAGAGCAGCACTTACCAAAAATCCTTCTGAAGCATTTATGTTTAAAGTACCTTCATTAAGAAACATTGAAAAAACAGGTCCTTACTTTCACGATGGAAGTGTAGCCAAACTCAATGATGCCGTTGGCATTATGGGAAAAGCAGAATTGAATAAAGATTTAACCCCTGAAGAAATTAACAGCATTGTCACTTTCTTGAACACGCTTACCGGAAAAGTTCCAGAAACAGCATTAAATTAATCATTGACAAAATCCGGATTCATAAACAAAAGCCGTTGGTATTAATACTAACGGCTTTTTCTTTCCAAAACATTCGTCAAGTAATTCGATTCAAATCAAACAT
>CAIQQJ010000051.1 GCA_903873905.1 uncultured Flavobacteriales bacterium | reverse complement strand
CGTCTTGGAGAAAAAGCACATTTGTCTTTTGGGCTCAAAGGAGGTGTAAGTTATTATCGAGCCAAATTGACGGACTTGGTTGTGTGGGATCACAACGACCAGGTTTTTGTGAATGACATAAACGGAAAAACACTTCCTGTTGTTGGAGCAGGTTTATACTTCTACACCGAACGTTTTTACGCTGGACTTTCCATACCGAATGTCATCAACTTCAAACCGGGAACCATCCTCAATACAACTGTTAATGATGCGCCACTTCTCGAACGACATTATATTGGAACAATTGGTTATGCAATTCCTGCAGGAAAGAACCTTGACATCAAACCTGCCATTTTATTGAAATATGTTCCCAACGCACCACTGCAAGCCGATTTGAATTTGAGTTTCTTCTTCTATAAAACGCTTTGGGTTGGTGCTGCATACCGAACAGGAGATGGATTGCTGGGAATGTTCCAATATCAGGCAACCAAAAATCTACGCGTTGGATACAGTTATGATATGGCCATATCAAAATTGCAGAATTACAACAGCGGTTCCCATGAAATAATGTTTGCATGGGATTTTGTAAAAGTGGAAACCTTACACTACAAATCACCACGGTATTTTTAATACCTACTGTTATGAAAACAAAATATTTTTTCTTCGGATTGGCATTATTGCTTGCCAGTTGCGGCAACAAAATGCTAAAGGAAGCGGAACAGGCTTATCACAATGAACAATTCTATTCGGCTGCGAAAATTTACGAGAATGTGGTGAAGGAAAATCCCGAATCACAAACGATGCTGCATCTTGCCGATTGTTATCGGCATATGAATCGGCATGCTGACGCGGAAAAATGGTATAGCAAGTCCATCAATTCTGAAGTTGCGAAAGCCACGGATAAATTGAATTATGCAGCTGTGCTCAAGGAAGAGGGAAAATACCAAGAAGCGATTGCCATGTTCGATGTTTATCTGAAAACGTCGCCCAATGATTTGGCGGCGAAAAACCAAAGAGCCTCTTGCGATTCGAAAGCTAAATTTGAAACAGCTGATCCATTCTTCACAATAGAAAAAACAGATTTCGGATTCAAGGGGTCCTGTTTCAGTCCCACCAAAATTGGAAATGATATCCTTGTCACTGCTTCTGCGACAACACAAACAGGAAAACCGATTGACAACACAAGTGGAAATGGGTTTTTTGACTTGTACGTTATCTCCCATCAGAAAAATGATCTTATCGCGGGAACAAATGGCACTTCACTTGCAATTTCAGTCGCTCCGATTGCCGGAGCAGTCAATACCAATTTACATGAAGGGCCTGCCGTCGTTTCACCACAAAACAATGTGCTCTTCTTCACAAGAAGTCGCATGGTAAAAAACAAAACAGGAAAAGCGGATGATAATGATAATCATCTTGAATTGTGCACAGCAGATTTAGTCGGAGACTCCTGGATAAATATCAAATCACTTCCCTTCAATAGCGCTGAATATTCAATTGGACAACCTGCAATTACATCAAATGGCACAAGGTTGTTTTTCATTTCTGACATGCCGGGTGGATTTGGTGGAACGGATATTTATTACTCTGATTTTGAAAATGGAACTTGGGACAAACCTGTCAATGCAGGAAAAACCATCAACACAAATGGAAATGAAATGTTTCCAACAATCAGAATGGTCAATCCTGGAACAGATGAATTTTATTTTTCTTCCGATGGTTGGCAAGGTGCTGGTGGACTCGATATTTTCCGTTGCAAAATGGATAATGGCATTCCTGTAAATCCAGAACGAATGAAAGCGCCCATCAACAGCAGTTATGATGATTTCGGGTTAATTTTTGATGCCAATGGAAATACCGGTTATTTTTCCACCAACAGAAACAACATTGATGGCAAGGATGATATCTACTCATTCAAAAAACTTTATCCTTATTTTTTCGTGAAAGCTGAAGTTCGATATAAAGAAACAAATGAGCCCGTTGCTCAAATCGGCGTTGATGTTAGAAATAATAAAACTGGTCTCACGGAAACAAGGATGGCAGATGACAATGGAATAGTTTTTTTTCCTGCCGATTCCGTTACCAACTACGCATTCACCATTCGCATGGAAGGTTATTTTACAGCCGTTGGTTCTATAAATACACCTGGCTTCAAAGGTAAATTCAATGACACTTCAAGAATAGTTTTGATCATGGACAAAATTGTCATCAACAAACCAATTCGTCTTGAAAACATCTATTACGATTATAACAAATGGAACATTCGTCCAGAAGCGGCTATTGAATTGGATCACCTTGTACAAGTCATGAATGATAATCCCCACATCAAAATTGAATTGGGTTCACACACCGACAGCCGTGGAAGTGACAAATACAACATGACGCTTTCTGATAAACGAGCCAAGTCAGCAGTGGATTATATTGTTTCAAAAGGAATAAGCCGCGACCGTATCACCGCGAAAGGTTATGGTGAATCCAAACCACTCAACAGATGTACCAATGGGGTTAAATGCACGGAGGAAGAATTCCAGTGGAACAGAAGAACGGAGTTTAAGGTCACGCAAATTTTGCAATAAACTTTAAACTACAAGACCTAAAAAGCCGATCGTAATTGATCGGCTTTTTTTCTGTTACATTTGAATGAATAAACATTCCCATGACAATCTCCGAAGCGCAAAAAACTGTCGACACTTGGATAAAAAAACACGGCGTTCGTTATTTCAGTGAACTTACAAACACGGCCATGCTGATGGAAGAAGTTGGTGAGGTTGCGCGCATCATGGCAAGAAAATATGGTGAACAATCTTTCAAGGAATCCGATAAAAAAGTGAAACTCGAAGATGAATTGGCTGATGTAATGTTTGTACTTATTTGTATTGCTAATCAAACGGGAATCGATTTGGAGAAATCTTTCAAGAGTAATCTCAAGAAAAAAACCAAACGCGATAAGACTAGGCATAAGAAGAATGTGAAGCTGAAAAGCCTATGAAATGAATATTTACTAGGAATGGTCAGCTCTCATTTATTAGAAATTCACCTCCGTTGCAGAAAACCCAAGATATTCATTGCGACACCACGCTTTGTTCCTTATATTTGGTATTAGTGAATTCAATGCTCTTCCTGCGCTCTCCAAATATTTAAAGAATGAAAAAAATAAAGCTGTCTGTTCTCTTCTTTTTTTTCTGCGTTTCTGCTTTCGCATTAAACATTAGAATTATTGAGAGCACATCTTTTAATTCGGGTCATGTCATGGATGGCGTATGGTCGGGTGTCGTCACAAGCATGGGACACACACCAAGCATTTCTCCACAGACAACCTTAGATAACAATGCTTTTTTCGCCTCTACAGATATCTTAATTGTTTCTTCAGGTGTAATTAATTTATCACCTGTTCGCATTTCAACTATTCTAGCCTTCTTGCAAACAGGCAAGCCTGTTTACATTCAGACTGAATATCAATCAACTTATAATAGCAACCAGGCTTTTGCTTCCATCATTGGTTCGCTTGGTGGAACATTTAATTGGACGGGCACAGTTGCAGGTACCTTGGCACCAATGATTGTTCTTGGAACTTTTGCAACAACAATTAATAGCGTGCCAAGCCTTTCATATTTCTGGTATGGTGATGCTGGAATTGGGGATTGCAATACAATTCCTTTTTTACAATTCAGTAACCAATATTTCGGATGGCAATATGTTCCTTCGAATGCAGCTTGGGGAAATATCATTTCAACATGCGACCAAGATTGGGTGAATCAAAGTACGAGTCTTCCTTTGATGCAAAATATTATTACACATCTAATCAATCCAGGATTCATCCCAGGACCAAATGGTGGTGTTCATCTCGGTAATGATACTACACTCTGTGTTGGAAATCAATTGGTGCTCAACGCAACGGCTTCAGGTGCGACTTACTTGTGGCAAAATAATTCTACCAATCCAACTTTTACAGTTACAGGACCTGGTACATACTTTGTTACAGTAACTGGTGCGTGTGGCGTTTCTCATGATACAATCATTGTAAGTTATAGTACGCTCACAACAAGTATTCTTTCACAAACCAATGTAAGTTGCAATGGTGGTTCAAATGGAAATGCAACAGTATCCGCTGTTGGAACTGGTCCATTTACCTACGCCTGGTTACCTAGCGGAGGAAACTCTGCAACGGCTTCCAATCTTTCAGCAGGAACATATACGGTCACTGTTCATGATGCATCTTCTTGTCCTTCCACACAAACGGTAACTATAACACAACCAACAGCACTTCTATCCACATCAACTTTTGTTGGTGCAACTTGTGGAAATAATAATGGAAGTGCCTCCGTTGTTCCTAGCGGAGGAACGGGTCCGTACACGTATGCTTGGGCTCCATCAGGTGGAAATTCTGCGAATGCGATAAATCTTGGTGCGGGAAATTATACCTGTACAATTACAGATGCTCACAGTTGTATTGTAACACAATCTGTGATCATCACCAATAGTAGTTCGCTTGTTCTTGCTGTTCAGTCGCAAAATAATGTGACATGTAATGGTGGCACCAATGGAAATGCAACCATAAATCCTAGCGGAGGAACGGGTCCTTACACTTATGCTTGGGCACCGAGTGGAGGAAATGCTGCAACTGCATCAAATCTTGCAACAGGAACATATACAGTAACAGTTACCGATGCTTCATTATGCAGTTCGACACAAACTGTTTCCATAACACAACCAACTGCAATTTCACTTGCTCCAACATCAACGCCTGCAAGTTGCGGAAACAATAATGGTAGTGCAGCTGTTGTAGCAAATGGTGGAAATGGTCCCTACACTTATGCATGGGCGCCATCAGGTGGAAATTCTGCGAATGCAATTAATTTGGTTGGAGGAAATTATACAGTGACGGTCACGGATGCTAATTTGTGTGTGAGTACTGTTAGTGTAACTGTAGCGAGTACCAGTAACATGGTCGCTTCCGTTCCCACTCAACAAGATATTTCTTGTAATGCGGGAACAAATGGAACTGCGACAGCGACTATTGTTGGAGGAACAGGACCTTATACTTATGCATGGTTGCCAAGCGGGGGAAATGCCGCTACAGGAACAAATCTTTCCGCAGGAATTTACACCGTTACTGTAACGGATGCTGCGGGATGCTCTTCGGTTGCAAATGTGACCATCACAGAACCAGCAGCTATTGTTTTGACTACAAGTGGAAATATTACAATTTGCGCCGGTAACAGTACAACACTTCTTGCAAGTTCAACTGGAGGAACAGGAAGTTTCACTTACACTTGGAATCCAGGTGCGATTGTTGGGAATAGCGTTGTGGTTTCACCAGTTGCAACAACTGCCTATTTGGTCACCACTACAGATGCGAATGGTTGTACTACATCACAACCACTTACTGTTACCGTGAGTGCACCGGTTACTTTACTTGTTCTTGGAAGTATTCAGATTTGTGCTGGGCAAACAACTACTCTAAATGCAAATGCATCAACTGGTGGACCTTACACTTGGCAACCAGGAAATCTTTCAGGAAGTTCTGTCATTGTTGCACCATTGACAACAACCACCTATACCGTTTCTGTTTTTGATCCTTGCACAAATGCCAATATTATTGACAGTTTAACAGTTTCAGTTGAAACAATAACACCACAATTTTTGCAAGTTCCATCAAGTGGTTGTGGTCCATTGACTGTTCAGTTCACGGATCAATCTTTTACAAGCATAGGAAGTATTACAACATGGCTTTGGAATTTCGGTGATGGAAATTTTTCAACCTTGCAAAATCCTTCTCACATTTTTACGATTACGGGATCATACAATGTTATTTTGACTGTAACTTCTTCAAATGGATGTATCATCACCTATACCAATTCAACTCCAGTAAATGTTTATCCATTACCAACAGCAGATTTTTTGATTACGAATTTGCCAGTGACGGCACTTGAGCCTAGTGCTGCATTCCAGGATAACTCAATTGCAGCAGTTACTTGGCAATGGGATTTCGGTGATGGAGGAACAAGTAACGTGCAAAATCCTTCGCACGTGTATGCAGGTGACACAGGTACATACAGTGTCATGCTGATTGTTTCTAATTCTTACGGATGTGTTGATACTGCATATGGAGAATTGATTGTACATGATGAATTCACTTTCTTTATTCCAAATGCATTTACTCCTAATGGAAATGGATTGAATGAAACGTTCAGTGGAATGGGAAGCGGGATTTCAGAATTTCACATGCTTGTTTTTGATCGTTGGGGAATGTTGTTGTACGAATCGCATGATATTAATAAACCATGGGATGGAACATTCAAAGGAAAAAATGTTTCACAAGATGTTTACGTTTACAAAATTGATGTCAAGGATATTTTCGCCATTACCCATTATTATATTGGGCATGTAAGTGTTGTGAGGTAGGTTGTATTTGTTTAATTTTTATGGATTTACGAGATCTTAAAAAAATCACTGAAGATTTTATTCCAAGTGAAATTTACCCCGCACTTTTTGTTGGGCATGGAAATCCAATGAATGTTTTGTATGACAATGCATATACAAAATCCCTTTCTTTACTTGGGAGTTCCTTTGTAAAACCAAAAGCGATTCTGGTTATTTCCGCACATTGGTTAACGCGAGAAACTTTTGTTTCCACCTCATTGAATCCAGAAACGATTTACGATTTTGGTGGATTTCCTCCAGAGATGTATCAAATTGTTTATCCTGCAAAAGGTTCACCGGAATTTGCAAAATTGGTTCAGAACGAAGTAAAAAAAACAATTGTTGTGGCTGATCCCGAAATGGGTTTGGATCATGGTGCTTGGACAATTCTGAAACATATTTATCCCAATGCGGATGTTCCTGTTTTCGAATTGAGCATTGATTTTTATAAATCGCCGCGCTGGCATTATGAATTGGCGCAAGAATTGAAAGTGCTTCGAAAAAAGGGAATTCTCATTATAGGAAGCGGAAACATTACTCATAATCTTCGCAGGGCAAAATTTGATGTTCCCGATAGTCAAGTTGATGATTGGGCAATTGAATTTGATGAAATAGTAAAAGCAAAAATTCTTTCCAATGACCATGAAGCGTTAATCGATTATATGAATCTTGGAAAATCGGCAAGCTTGGCTGTGCCAACGAATGATCATTATTTGCCTTTGCTCTATACGCTGGGACTCCAGGAAAAAGGAGAAGCAATAAGTTTTCCATATGAAGGATTTCAGAATGCGAATGTGAGCATGCGGTGTTTGAAAATTGGTTAAGGTTGATCACTAATCACTAATTTCGTGTTGTGAGCGAAAACAGACCCACACTGGTTATTACAGGAGTAACAGGATTCATTGGTAAACACATTGCCGCTTACTTTGTGGCGCGTGATTGGCATGTAATCGGAATTGTGCGGAACGTTCCTTTGAAACACGAAAAAAACATTCTTTATTTCAATCATGATTTGGTTTCAACAGAATGCATTTCACTTCCTGATGATATAGATGTATTCATCCATGCAGGATTTATCAAACAGGAAGATGGAATTGATGCTTTTGAATTGAATAAAAAAGGAGCGGAAAATCTGTTGGATTCGCTTTCCAAAAAAAATGTTGGATCAAAAATATTTCTGTCAAGTCTTTCAGCAGATGCAAATGCAGCTTCCGTTTATGGAAGACAAAAAGCAGCGATTGAAGATTTGTTTCTGAAAGCAAATGGAACAATCATTCGTGCAGGACTTGTTTTGGGTGATGGAGGTTTGTTTGGTGCGATGCGAAAATATTTGAAAACGAATAATAAGATTCCGCTTTTTGGAGATGGAAATCAACCTTTGCAAACTGTTTTCATTGATGATTTGGTTTTGGCAATTGACAAAATAATTTCAAAAAAACTTTTCGGAAAATTTGTTGTGGCTTGTGATGAAGTTGTTGCTTATAGAGAATTCTATAAGGAACTGGCAAAAAGTTTGGGAGTAAAACCTAGATTCATTCGTATGCCCTATTGGTTTGCAGCTTTAGGTATTAAAATGGCTCAACGTTTTGGAAAGAAAATACCGATTGCAAAAGATAATTTGTTGGGATTGCAACAAATGAAAAAACTTCACGCAGTAGAAGATTTAAAAAAAATAGGTGTGAAGTTGATTGATTACAAAGAAAGTTTTTCGAAACTGAAGTGATTTTTTTATTTCTTACATCTAGTAACTAGAATTACAGCAATAGATTTTCTCTTTCTGCTGTATTCAATTCTTGCACTTCTCCAGATTTTAAATTACCCAATTCCACATTTGTAATTCTTGTTCTAATCAATTCCACCACTTCATAGCCAAGCTTGTAACACATTCTACGAATCTGTCGATTCAATCCTTGTGTGAGAATGATTTGAAAAGTTTTTTCATTAACGGAAATCAATTTGCACGGACGTGTTTTCTTTCCCATGATCACAATTCCATTTGCCATGGATTCAAGAAAGTTTTTGTCAAAAGTTTTGTCAAGTGTCACGCGGTATTCTTTTTCTTTTTCTCTTTCGCTAATTGCAATTTGATTAAAAACCCTTCCGTCATCGGTCATCAATAACAAACCTTCCGATTCTTTGTCCAAGCGACCAACAGGAAATAATTTTTTCGGAAAGTTGAAAACGGTCAGGAGATTATTTTCAATTTTTTCATTGAGCGTACATTCAATCCCTCGGGGTTTGTAAAATTTGATGTAAGTAAAAAGTATTCCTTCGCGAATGATTTTTCCATCCACACTAATTTCTTCCCAATTCTCAATTTTAGCTGCTGGAGCAATCGGTTTTCCTTCCACTCGAACTCTTCCATTTCCAATCATAAGATCGGCATCTTCATTGGAGATTTTGAAGTGGCGGGAAATGATAGTGCGTAGGCGGAAAACTTGTGGCATGGAATATTTTCGAGCTTCGTATTATTTATTTCTAGTTTTATTTCCTTTCGATTCGGATTGTTCTTGTTATTTGCTCGCGTGAGGGATAGCAGTGAAAAGCCCAGAAGACGTGGTGTTGGGTTTTCAAACCCGACACTGCGACTGAGGACTTGAAACGAATAGCCCGACCCCCAATCCCGACAGTATTGTTGGGATTGGGGGACACGCCCAAAATTATGTTATAATTATCAAAGCTGAATTATTTAATCTACACATCTGTAATTTGACATCTGCACAACGCTTTTCCCTATTTTTACAAAAACTCTCGAAACACATTCTGAATGGACTACACAAAACTGAAGCGACGATCTTCTTATCCTTTCGAAACGATTGGTGTTGCGGTTGCATTTTCGCCAAGACTTGAAGCTTTATTGGCGGAAGCAAAAATCATTTCCGATGCTTTTGGTGGGCAATTGTTGTTGATGCACATTGGGGAGCGTACACGTACAAAAGAAGCTCGATTAGATGAAACAATTCGCAAGCTGCATATTGATGAAAATAAAACGCGCGTAATTTGGCATGAAGGAAATGCGGTAGACACACTTTTGGAATTGTGCAAATTGAATATTGTTGATTTGCTTATTGTGGGAGCAATGCAGAAGGAAAATATGTTGCGTTATTATCTAGGTTCGGTAGCAAGAAAAATATCGCGAAAGGCAAAATGTTCTGTTTTGTTATTGTCGCAGCCGAATAAAGATGGAACACGTTTTCGGAAAATTATTGTGAATGGTGTGGAGAATGCAAAAACAGTTCATACCATTAACACTGCAGTTTATTTCGGGAAACATTTGAAGGCAAAAGACATTACCGTTGCAACGGAAGTTCAGCAAGATGGATTGGCGATGGCGATGGTGAGAGAAAGTACAGCGGGAGAAGCACAGAAAATGAAAAAGGAACTTACAGAAGAAGAGCTCAATAAAGTGCAGGCAATCGTGACGAATGTAAGTGAACGGGAAGGAATTGAAATTTTCCAGAAACAAATAAAAGGAAAACCTGGTTTTGCGATTCGTCAATTTGCGGAAAACAGGAAAGCAGATTTGCTTGTTATTAATTCTCCTGATTTGAAATACGGAATAATGGATCGCATTTTTACGCACGACATGGAATACATTTTGGAAAATCTTCCGACCAATGTTTTAATTGTTCATTCTAGAGTTTCCGAATGATCGAAAAACTTTCACATAACGATCTTGTCATTCTTCTGCTGGCCATCAGTACGATGTTGATTTTATCGCGCATTGTTTCGGAGCTGGGGAAAAAAATGAAACTCCCAATGGTGATGGGAGAATTGATTGTTGGAATTTGTTTAGGACCAACCGTGCTTGGTGCAATTTATCCAAACGCATACAATTTTATTTTCCCATTGAAAACCAATCCGCATGTTTCCATTGCGCTCGATGGGATTTTCAGTTTGTCGGTTATCATGTTACTTTTTGTAGCTGGAATGGAAGTTCAACTTTCGGTTGTATTGCGACAGGGGAAGACAGCAATTTTCACTGCACTAGGAAGCATGATAATTCCTTTTTCCACAGGTTTTGCAGTAGCGTGGTTTTTCCCTCAGATTTTCGGAATGGCGATGGATGAAAAACATCGAATGATATTTGCACTTTTCCTTGGTATTGCCTTATCGATTTCCGCCTTGCCAGTTATAGCGAGAATTCTCATGGACATGAATTTGTTCAAGACGAATGTGGGAATGATTATTATAGCCGCTGCGATGTTCAATGATTTGATTGGATGGTTATTTTTCTCTTTTGTTTTGAGTATTGATGGAGGAAGCTCTACGCATTTGGGATTAGGATATACGGTCATGTACATCATTGCCTTTGGAGCTTTTATGTTATTTATTGGAAGGAAATTAATTGATCGTGCATTGCCATGGATACAAACAAAACTTTCATGGCCTGGAGGTGTTTTGGCAATGAGTCTTGGTTTGTGCTTGTTGTGTGCAGCTTTTACAGAAAGCATAAATATTCATGCAATACTTGGTGCTTTCATTGCGGGAATTGCAATTGGAGATTCGGTGCAGTTGCGAGAGCAGGCAAGGGATATCATTCATCAATTTGTCACTAATTTTTTCGCGCCTTTGTTTTTTGTCTCGATCGGATTGAAAGTGAATTTCATTGATAATTTTGATTTGAAAATTGTGTTGGTCATACTTGTTCTGGCTTATGTGGGAACGGTTTTGGGTGCAACTGGTGGAGCAATGTTAGGCGGATTGAAAAAGAGAAATGCACTTGCAGTCGCATTTGGATTGAATGCAAGAGGCGCGATGGAAATTATCCTTGGAACACTGGCTCTGAATGCCGGTCTTATAACACAACCTATTTTTGTTGCACTTGTTATCATGGCACTTGTTACAAGCTTGACAAGTGGACCATTGATTAGAAAATTCATTGAAGTGGAAAAATAATTTTGAATTTTGAATTCTAAATTTTGAATTGTTTTTGAGGGAGTGTTTTCCACAGCAGTTTTAATTCAGCATTCAAAATTCAGCATTCAAAATTGAAAAAGATGCTCGGACTAAAAATGGCAACCGATCCCAGATGGGTGAATATCGTTGAAACTAATATTGACGAAATTTTAACCGATCATGCTTTTTGCGAACAGAAAGCGGCTTCCAATGCAATTTCCATAATTGTAAATCATCCTGAATATCCTGAGTTGGTGGAGAAGATGGTAGCCATTGCACGAGAGGAATTGGAGCATTTTCATTTGGTGCATGAATTGATTCGTGCGCGAGGGCAAGTGCTGGGGCGTGAACGAAAAGACAATTACGTGAATGAATTGATGAAGTTCATTAAAATTCCCAATCGTGAACGTGTAGAGGTTTTGGTGGATCGTTTATTATTGGCAGCAATGATTGAAGCGAGAAGTTGCGAACGCTTCCGTGTTTTATCTGAAAATATCAAAGATGAAAAACTTGCAAAATTCTATCGCGATCTCATGATTAGTGAAGCCGATCATTATACTACGTTCATCACTTTTGCCAGAGAATTGGGAAAAGGTGTTGATGTGGAAAAACGTTGGCAAGAATTTTTGGATTACGAAGCGGTTGTGATTGGGAATTATGGCAATGAAGAAAGAGTTCACGGATGAATTCGAAATGGGAACATTTGAAATCATAAAACCTGCAAACTATATTTCAATCGTGACAAATTTGCTTATCGCAATTTCAAATCTCGAATCTTCGAATCATTTCGAATAAAAAAATGGGATCAATACGAACCTTACTCGCTTTATCTGTCGTTGTTTTCCATTCCTATTTTATTTTTGGAGAGCGTTTGATTGGCGGTCTTGTTGCTGTTCAACCATTTTATCTGATTTCAGGATTTTACATGGCGATGATTCTCAATGAGAAATACAAAGCAGGTAAAGGATCCTACAAACTTTTTATTACCAATCGTTTTCTGCGAATTTATCCAGCGTATTGGGTTTGTCTTTTTTTGGTTGTGCTTTTGTGTGTTGTGGGGAAATACGGATGGAATAATCCATTTTACCTATGGTATTGGACAAAAAATTGGGATGTTATGCATTGGTCGGCAGTTGTGTTTTTTGTTTTTGCAAATATTTTTCTCATAGGTTCCGATTGGTTGACGTACTCAGGATTGAATCCACATTCAGGAAAATTGGAATTTGCATTCGCACCGTTTTATTATAATCCATTGGCATTTCAATATTTATTTATTCCTCAAATCTGGTCGGTTGGTGTTGAAATGACATTTTACCTTTTTGCTCCATTGATGCTGAGAAGAAAATGGTTTATCCAACTAGCGATTCTAATTGCAAGTTTGGCTTTGCGCTATTATCTGTTGCACACCAAAGGATGGAATTGGGATCCGTGGACTTATCGATTTTTTCCCAATGAATTAGCCTTTTTTATGGGAGGAAGTTTAGCCTACAAGTTTTATGTTTTCCTGAAAGAAAAAAATATTCCACAATGGATTAATGCAAGCGCATGGGCGATTTGTTTTTCATTGATTTTTATCTATCCGCATTTGAATTTCGCAACAGAACCTGTTTTGCGATGGTACTTTTATGTGCTGTTTTGCCTTTGTCTTCCATTCATTTTTCTCTTTTCAAAGAATAGTAAAATCGATCGGTTCATTGGGGAATTGTCATTTCCAGTTTACATCGGCCATCACTTCATCATGTTTCTTTGGCGACAATATTTTTTCACGCACGTGGAAAATATGAAGTGGTTTGGCATAACATGTGTGTTAAGTTCTTTGGTCTTTGCCGTCATTCTGTATTTGGGTGTTGTTATCCCTATTGAAAAATACCGCCAACGGCGAGTTGCTTTGAATGCTTCTGTAGTGTAACTTCGTGTAAAATAAAAACTATGATCCGTTTCATTTTTCTTTTTCTTACAGTAACCTGTCTTACTTCATCTACATGGGTTGCAAATGATCTGACAGGCGTTTGGTTGAACAAAGACCAAGATGCTCACATAAAAATTTATTCTTCCTATGGAAAGTTTTATGGGCAAATTATTTGGTTGAAAACGCCAATTGATCCTGAAACCAACAAACCAAAATTGGATAAGCATAATGGTGATGATAAATTAAAAACACGTCCTATTTTGAATCTATTGATTCTTACAGATCTTGTGTTTGATGCTGATGACCAAGATTGGAGTGATGGAAATGTTTATGATCCAAAGACCGGAAATTCTTATAGTCTCACGTGTAAACTCAAGGACAAAGACAATATGGAATTACGAGGTTATATGGGAATTTCTGTTTTGGGAAGAACTGATATTTGGACTAGAGTGAAGGAATAGAAATTTCAAAAGTAATTGAGTGAAGGAATTTCCAATTTTGTGATTTTTGATTTCCAATTTGCTTAGTGAATGGGGAATTTAAAATTGCAAGTTGGATTTTTTTATTTTTAAAGTGTTTTAAAATGATTCGCAGTTTATTTTTCTTTTTTATTTCAGTTTGCTTTTCATCATCTTCATGGATTGCAAATGATATTTCAGGTGTGTGGGTGAATTCAGATAAGGATGCGCACATAAAAATTTATGCTTCCTATGGAAAATATTATGGGCACGTTGTTTGGATGAAAACGCCGATTGATTCTACAACTGGAAAGCCACAATTGGATAAATTGAATAAGGATACTGATCTCAGGTCTTTGCCCGTTATGAATATGATCGTTCTGATGAATTTGGAATTTGACGCTGACGATCAGGAGTGGAACGGTGGAACAATTTACAATCCTAAATCGGGATCATCTTATGATGTTTTTTGTAGAATGATTGACGAGGATACACTTGAAATGCATTTTTATCTTTCATTTCAAAGTTTGGGTAAGATTTTTTTGTGGAATAGAATTTCTCAATAGAAATTCGAATTATTTTCAAAAAATCATCCCATTTTTTCTAGCCACGTTGTCGGAATCGGAACTGGTTTTTTAAATTCGTAACTGTAACAAACGATTACCGTTGTTCCAGTTGCCAATAAAGTTTCGCTTCCATCTTTTTCTTCCCGTACCAATTCATAACCGAGTTCGAAACTGGTAGTTCCTTTTTTCAAAAAAAATGTATGGACAAAAATTTTGTCGTACTGATAAATCGGCGCTTTGTAATCTACTGTTGCACGCGCTATGATTATTCCTTCCTTATTCCAATCCAAATCCTCTCCAACAACATCCCTGAAATAATTAATCCTTGCCAATTCGAAATACGTCAAATGATTAGCATTGTTCACATGCCCAAGTGCGTCAACATCCTTGAATCGAATTTGTATAGGTGTTTTATGTTTCATGAAATGGGAATAGGAAATAAATTATTAGAAATTCATAATCTGCAATCTGCAATCTGTAATCTGTAATCTGTAATCTGCAATCTGCAATCTGCAATCTGTAATCTGCAATCTGTAATCTATAATCAGCACATCACTTATCCAACTTCTCATATACAGAATTGTTACTCTTGTACTCAGGAACAATTTCTTTCATCTTGCCTACAATTTCCATGTTGTCTTGTGAATTGAAAAGGGAAATCAATTCATCCATTTGTTTCGTCACTTCCTTGAAATTGTAAATCGGAACTTTCGCAATCATTATTTTCTCATGATGCGTAGGGATGGTGTTTTCTGTGTCATTCAATAACTCCTCGTACAATTTTTCTCCTGGACGCAAGCCCGTTGTTACAATTTCAATATCGCGTCCAATTGTCAAACCGGAAAGTTGAATCATTTTTTTTGCGAGATCAATAATCTTAACTGATTTTCCCATATCGAAAATCATGATCTCTCCGCCATTTCCCATACATCCTGCTTCCAAAACCAAACGACAAGCCTCAGGAATGGTCATGAAAAATCTTGTGATCTCTGGATCTGTAATGGTGACAGGCCCGCCATTTTCAATTTGTTGACGGAATCTTGGAATGACAGAACCGGCAGAGCCCAATACATTTCCGAAACGAGTTGTAATGAATTTTGTTCCGGAAATCTCATTGTTCAATGCCTGAATATATATTTCCGCAATACGCTTTGAAGCTCCCATCACATTCGTTGGATTCACCGCTTTATCAGTGGAAATCATCACGAATTTTTCAACTTTATAATCGACAGAAAGATCTGCGATGATTTTTGTTCCAAGGACATTCGTAAGAATCGATTCCGATGGATTGTTTTCCATCATAGGAACATGTTTGTATGCAGCGGCATGATAAACGATTTGCGGACGGAAAGTCTTGAAAACATTTTCCATTCTTTCCTTACTGCGCACATCTCCAATTACAACTTCGAACTTTGATTTTTTCAAAGTGTCCGACATTTCCAATTGAATTTCATGCAAGGGCGATTCCGCATTATCAACCAGAATTAAAAGTTCAGGTTCATATTTTGCAATTTGACGAACCAATTCACTTCCTATTGAACCCGCAGCTCCTGTTACTAAAATTGTTTTGCCTTTCAGTTGATTTCGAATATTGTCCTCATGCAATTGAATTGGATCACGTTCCAACAATTCCTCAATTCGAACTTTTCTGATTTGACGAAAACTTAATTCTCCATTGATCCAATTTTGAACAGGAGGAACTGTCAATACACGTGTATTATTCGCTAAACATAATTCAATGATTTCCTGTTTTCTTGCTGGCGAAATTTGCTGAATGGAAAGAATCACGTGTGCTACATCATTTTTTTTCAAGAGCTCAGGAAGTTTTTCAGGACCAGATATTGTTGTGCCTTCTAATTTTCTTCCATATTTGGAACTATCATCATCAATAAAAGCCAGCACTCGGTATTTTGTTCCAGCATCACGATCAAGTGTGCGCTTTGTAATTAAACCTGAATCACCCGCTCCATAAATAATCACACTTCTTTTTTCGCGCGAAGGATTTTTAATTTCCATGTAAAGCGCTTTATACAACAAGCGACTGCTGACCATTCCAAATGAAGTGGCAAGGAATTCTATGAAAATAATGGAATGCGGAATGACATACGCTTCGTTAACATAACGATTAGTGATTTGATTAATGATGAAAAATAGGGCTGTTCCACTTGCTATCGTAATTAAAATCCTTGCGGCATCGCGTTGGCCCATGTAACGCACAATTGCCCAGGGTATTCTTGCAATCAAAAAACTAATGAGGCGAACTCCAATTACTACAGGGAAAACAAGAGGAAAATCAACCAATTCGGTTTTGGGAATGGAAAAGTCGAATCGGAGTAAATACGCGATTACAATTCCAAAAAACACAATGCCCAGATCAATCAGTAAAATGATCCAGCGGGGCGTATAACCTTCGTTTAATTTTGGCACAGTAGCAAAGATAATTCAATGTTTGGTCTTGTGAATGGGCTTGTTTGTCTTTCTCATCTTATCATTAGGAGAAATTATATCCATTATTTTGCAAATGACAATAAAGAAGTTACCTTCATTGTTACCCCCTGCATGAAAACATCTGAATCAACTTCCCCTATTTCTGAAATTAACGCTCAGGCTTGGCAATTGAATCGAAAGAGTCCTGCTAAAGCTATTGAATTGGCGAGTGAAGCTTTGCGGATTTCTGAAACATTAAATGACATTTCAGGAAAAGCCTTTGCCCTAAAAACATTAGGGATATCAAATGTGTGGCTTTCGAAAAATGAAGAGGCTTTCAATTTTTCAATTGAGGCAATTCGTTTATTCGAACAATTGGAAGATCGAGTAAACCATGCACAAGTTTGTTATGGTTTGGGAAGTAATTTTTTCTATTTGTCGGATTATGATAACGCATTAAAGTGGTACAATGAATGTTATAAAATCAACGAAGAGATTGGAAACGCGATAGGAATGGCCGAAGGGTTGAATGGATTGGGAACTGTTTATTATACCATCGAAGAAAATAAAAAAGCGCGTGAAGTTTTGACGAGTGGTTTGAAAATTTGTGAAGGTGCCAATGATACCAATATTCTTCCACGAATTCTTGATGGCTTGGGAGAAACGTTTTACAATCTCAAAGAATATAACACAGCACTCGAATTTTATTTCCGCTGTATTAATGTACTTCATGAAAATCACAGTTTGCAACAAGTGGAGGCTTTTGCCTTGGATGGAATCGGAAGAGCTTATGCAGCACTTGGCGATTTTGAAAAAGCTTATGATAATTATTCCAAAAGTCTTGAAATTAGAAAGAGTATTGGTTTTCGTGTTGGAGAATCGAATTCATTGACCAACATTGGAAAGTTGTACATGTTGATGGGGGATTATAAGAAGGGATTTGATTGTTTGAATGAGTCGCTTTCCATTGCAAAGGAAATTCATTCAATGGAGGGTGTGTATAAGGCGAGTGATGCACTTGCGGAACTTTCCGAAAAGACTAATAATTTCAAGGATGCCTTGATGTATCATAAATTATTCCATGAAGCGAGAGAGCAAGTGCGAGATGAAAAATCGGCTCAACGTAGTAAGAGTTTGGAAATGCAATTCAAAGTGGAGCGTGCTGAAAATGAAAAGGAGTTGCTGGAAGAAAAGAACAAGGAATTGAAATCCTATTTCGCCGATATTGTTTTGCTCAGTGAAATTGGCAGGAAAATTACCAGTACATTTTCGCTTGATGAAATTGTTGAAACCGTTTATGAAAATGTAAATTCAATCATGGACGCTTCTGCTTTTGGAATTGGTTTGGTGGAACCAGGAAGCAGTGATATTCTTTTCCCTGTTTTCATAGAGGAAGGCGAACGACTTACGAATGTTAGAATCCCGTTGAGTGATAAGCAGCGATTGGGTGTTTGGTGTTATGATAATAATCTTGAGGTGATCATCAATGATTATGCGAACGAAGTAAAAAGTTATGTTGGCATTGGATTAACTCCAATTGTGGGCAGGTCCAATAATTCACTTATTTATCTTCCCCTTTCTTCTAAAGGAAAAGTGATCGGAGTAATTTCTGTGCAAACGGAACCTAAGAATGCCTACACGCAATATCATCTTGACTTTTTAAGAAGTATTGGTATTTATGCAGCTATTGCACTTGAGAAAGCGCTCATTTACCGTAGCATTGAACAAACCGTTCAAGAGCGCACGCAGTTGGTTGTTGCACAAAAAGAGGAAATAGAAAAATCCTACGGAACAACACGTTTGTTGAGTGAAATTGGGCAACAGTTAACCTCTACACTCGATTTCGAATCTTTGTTTTCACGACTTCATTTTTTTGTGAATCAATTGATGGATGCGAATTGCTTTGGTGTTCGCATTTATGATCCGATCAAGAATGAAATAGATTATCGTTTTGAAATGGAGAAAGGCGAAAAAGGCGATCCTTTTACCGTTTCCATGGATGATGCAAATAATTATTCTGTGTGGTGTGTTCGGAATAAAAAAGAAATTTTCATCAATGACAATTTAACGGAATATTCGAAATACACTTCTGAAATTCGTGTTCCTTCTGGCGACATGCCGCACTCACTGATTTTTTATCCGTTAATGATGGGTGAAAGAATTCTTGGTGTTATTACTGTTCAGAGTTTCGAGCGTAATGCATACAAACCACAGCATCTTGATATTTTAAAAACGCTTGCTTCCTATACTGCCATTGCTTTTGAAAATGCAAATTTGTACGAAAATCTTGAGGATAAAGTAAAAGAACGTACTGCTGAAGTTATTCGTCAGAAGGAAATAATTGAAGTGAAGAATAAAGACATTTTGGATAGCATTCAGTATGCAAAAAAAATTCAGCAAGCGATTTTTCCTGCTGAACAAGAAATGCATCTTGAACTTCCGCAGAGTTTTGTATTCTATAAACCGAAAGATATTGTCAGTGGAGATTTTTATTGGTATGCTAATCTTCCTTCCGCAATTGTTTTTGCCGTTGCTGATTGTACAGGTCATGGTGTTCCTGGCGCATTCATGTCTGCAATTTGTAATGATTTGATGAATCAGGTTATTCGCGATGGCGAAGTTTCAACTCCTGGACAAGCCTTGGAGATGCTGGATGCAAAATTGAAACAGCTCCTTAATAAAAGTGCTGATCAAGGTGCGAATGATGGAATGGATATTGCCTTGTGTGCCTTGTTCCCTGGTAATAAATTGGTGTATTCCGGTGCACACCGTCCAATGGTAATTGTACGGGATGGGAAAATTATTGAATACAAGCCAAGCAAACATTCCATTGGCGGATATAATACAGGAGTTAAGAAATTCCTCAACCATGAAATCCAATTGCAGAAAGATGATATCATTTATCTATTCTCCGATGGCTATACCGATCAGTTTGGCGGACCGAAAGGCAAAAAATTCAAGTACCGTCAGTTAAAGGAATTGTTTTTGAAAATTGAAAAATTGCCACTTCAAGAACAAAGGTTGCTTTTAGATACAACTATTGAAAAGTGGCGATTGGATAATGAGCAAGTGGATGATATCATGATGATGGGTGTGCGTATTTGATTTTCCCCCCATTACCCCATTACCCCATTACCCCATTACCCCATCACCCCATCACGCCTTCACTTCCTAATATACTGCTCTAGCACTCCCAACAATTCATCCGGACGCTGGGTTCCAATTCTATAAATCAATCCGTCGCGTGTGGTCATTTCAATAGCGTCATTTCCATACGTATAAAAGCGAACCCTTCCTTTGTTGTGCAAATTGTAAACGGGTCGATTAAAAATGGATGGACGCAATCTGATTTTTTTTGCTGAGGCAATTCCTTTCAAATCAACTCTCACTTTTCTTGCCGACAAACTTCCATCGATGAAAACGGCTCCTTCTTTCACTGTCGTTTTCATGTGCAGGATAAAAAGTAAAACTGCAGATAAAAAAAGTACGGCAAGTCCGAGGACAAAAAACAATTGTCCAGAATTATCTCTTCCCGGATATTCTCCCAATTCAAAAATCTCCAAATTCACAGGTTTGGGATTTTGAGACCAATAGTAGGTGACAAAACAAAAAACAGAGAGCAATAGTCGTCTGACAACGGAATGTGTATTCAATCCGTGATATTGTTTTTCCTCGAAAAAGGGTGATTTACTCTCCATTATTTTCGAGTTTGAAAATTAGTTTGAAAATGGAAGAAGTATTTTTATTGACACGAAATTTTTCGGCAATTCGATAGCCAGGAATCCAAACAATTTCATTTCCTGCCAAAACAACAAGTGCTTTTTCTTTTTTATGTAAGGGTAATTTCAGGTCATTCAGAATATCACTCACATTCCGATGGCCATTCATTCCAAATGGAATCATTTTGTCACCCCCTTGCCATGGGCGAACAGTGAATGGTAATTGTACGGAAGAGGAATCAACGATGGCAGTCCATTCTTCATTTGGGATTGCCCCTGTAAAAATTTCTTCTGTGAAGGAAAAACAGTTCTCGGTATTATTTTCTTCAGAACCATTTTTGGGAATTAGGAAAATATAATCGCGATCACGAATTAAACGTTGTGTGGATGAAATTAATTGCGTTCCGCTATTTCCTTTCAATAAATTCGAAACGGAATCAATTTGAATTTCCTTGAAACCGTTTTTTCTCAAGAAGAATAAAAGAAAATATTCTGATTTAGGAAATTGAGTCAATGCATCAATGGAAATCTTGATTTCATTTTCGGCAATTGTGCAACAAGTTTTCTTCCACAATTCCATTGCGCCGATAATAATTTCTTCTGATTCTTCCAGCCGTTTGAAACTCGCATCGAATCCTGCGTACGCTTGTGGAATTTCCGACATCAAGTAGGGTAGGAGGTGATGACGAAAACGGTTGCGGGAATATTTGTCAGTTTCATTGCTGGAATCTTCCCGCCAGGAAATATTATTTCCTTTTGCGTAAGAAATGATTTCTTCTCGTGTTGCAAATAAAAGAGGACGGATGATGTTGCCGTTCACAGGAGAAATTCCACACAAACCTTTTACGCCAGTACCTCTTGCGAAATTCAGCAAAGCAGTTTCAATTGAATCATCCTTGTGGTGGGCAATTGCAATTTTTGGAAAGCCTACTCTTTTGCAAATGGTTTCAAAAAAAGAATAACGAATTTTTCGTGCTGCAATTTGAATTGAATTTTCTCCTGTGGCAGAAAAAGTTTCTTGAGTACAATTTTGCAAATAATAGGAGACGTTGAATTGTTTTGCCAAATCAGCAACAAACAATTCATCTTCATCTGATTCTTTCCCACGTAATCCGAAATTGACATGTGCAATTCCAAAAGAGATTTTGTTTTCATGCAACAAATGGCAAAGCACAACAGAATCCACACCACCACTTACACCGACAAGCAAGGGCTCATCTTGCACATAAGCACAGGATGAAAAAAGAAATTCTTGGAATGTTTCAGCATTCAACATGGCGTAAAGTTAGTCGTTTCTTTTCCCCAATTTAAAACTTGGTTCAAGGTAAATCGCGTGAGGGATAGAAGAGGAAAGCCCGGATCCCCCCAACAGAATTGTTGGGGTTGGGAGAGGACTTGTAACGAATAGCCCGACCCGAGGAACGAGGGACACGCACAAAAAAAGAGGTAGAAAAAAAGGGGCAGTAGACAGTCGAATATTTTTCAATTATTAATCAGCACATCATTAATTATTAATTTTCTCTGCACCTAATGCTTGAAATAAAGTTTCGGCTTTTACCAAACACTCAGCATATTCTTTTTCAGGATCGGATAAGGCGGTGATTGCACTGCCAACCATCAATGAAAGATAACCGGTCTTGGAATTGTATTGAATGCTTCGAATGACAACATTGAAATCAAAATCCATTTCTGGAGTGAAATAGCCAATGGCACCGGAATACAATCCACGTTTCATGTTTTCAAAATCTTCAATAAGATCCATCGCACGAACTTTTGGTGCGCCTGTCATGGAACCCATTGGGAAAGCATTTTTAATTGCATCAATTGGATTTACATTTTCATGCAATTCACATGTCACCGTGGAAATCATTTGATGTACATTCTTGAAGGAATGAATTCCAAAAAGTTCTTCCACTTTCACTGAACCTTTTTTTGCCGATCGTGATAAATCATTTCGGACCAAGTCAACGATCATCACATTTTCACTTTGTTCTTTCTTGTCATTCAAAAGGTCTTTTTTCAAAATATCATCTTCCTCATTCGTCTTTCCACGCGGGCGAGTTCCTTTGATGGGTTGTGAAATTATTTTATTTCCTTTTTTCTGAATGAATCGTTCAGGGCTTGCGCAAATGAGCCATTGGTCTCCATCTTTATATAGTGCTGAAAAGGGAGCATCGGTTAATGCATTTAGTTTCAAAAAAAGTGAAACGGGATCGATGAAAACATTTTCAGAAAAAAATTCAATGCAATAATTGATTTCGTAAATATCGCCTCGGTGAATGTGTTGCAAAAGCGACTCAACATTTTTCAAATATTCCGTTTTTGAAGTGCGAGGTGTCAGAATGATTTGAGTTTCTTTAGTAGTATTTTTCCTTTTTTCACCCAAGGCTTTCTGAAATTCGATTTCCTTACTTTCATTGGAAAAACTGCAAGAAAAATCGCTTTTTTTAATTGCAATGATTTCGGGAATAATAAAATGCAATTCAGAAAAATCAATTCCCGAATGATGATTGGAATGTAGATTTTCCAGGGAATTTTTTAAGTCGTAATTAAAATGACCGAAAACCCAATTCTGATTTTTTGAAAGGAATTCATGAAGTTCTTCAAATGGATTTTCGCTATTTGAAATTTGATATTCGGAACTGTTTCCAAAAGCCGTCATCCATTCAAATTCACCATTTTTATTTGCATTACTATTCAGAATAATCCCATTCGAATAGGATTGAAAGAGGTTATAAAGCCCTTCTGGGATGCCATCAGGATTTGTTAAAACGATATTTTTCCAGCTTCTCACCTGGTAAAATTAAGAGGAAGAATGGCTCTGTGGGAATTATAAGCGTGCATCGAGAATTATTAGTCGCTTTGGCCCCTATTTCTTGGCTTGAATTTCAAAGCAATTAGTCACTGCTTAAGGGTAAAAGATTGATTATTGTCAATGAAATTAGGGAATAGAGTTTTTTTATATAATATTTCATAAAGTTATTGGATAGAATTTTGAAATTCAGCCTTTTGTGATTATGTTTACTATGTTAAATCAGTTTTGAATAACCCCAAAATAATAACCCCAATTCAGTAAACCGTTTCAATAACCCCGTTTCTAATTAATGCCGTCTAAATAACGTCGTTTGAGAGAACATTTATTAACCCCATTTCAATAACCCCATTTCAATAACCCCATTTCAATAACCCCGTTTCAATAACCATTTTATGTAAGTGCTGTGTCAAATTTATGGCACAAGTTAAAAATGTCACGATAGCTTATGCTTTTCAACATTGAGTGGGATTTTATGTTGAAATAACTTTGGATAGCGTTTTCAAAAAAACAAAAACTAAATTAAATGATAATGCGATTGACATCAAAAAACATTTTTATGAGAAAATATGATGTAAGAATTGTCAATGGAACTATTAGTAATTACTCAATGAAGAGAAGTATTTTGTTTTTTTTATTTTTTTTATTTTTTGGATTGTTATCTGCACAAACTACTTCCGCTAATTTGGGTATTAGAGCTTTTCATGATCATTTGGATGCCACAAATCAGG
>CAIQQJ010000050.1 GCA_903873905.1 uncultured Flavobacteriales bacterium | reverse complement strand
CTTTGGCCTTAGAAAAGCATTGAATCACCAATGCATAGGTTTGGTCAGGTGTGATATCATCCAAATCGATTGCACTCGTTTTTTTAGTGGTCTTAACTTGCCAATTCTCTGACAAAATCGGCAAACCATATCCATCAATTTTCATATAGCGTATGGGTTTAATTAAAAACTATAATAAATTTTGTGAATTTTCACATTCAATACAATGATGGAAATCACTGCTTTTCATTTCTACCATATACGATATGAAAATAATACACAACCCTTAACCTATATGATACAAGATTAATCCTGAAAAGTAATTTCGCTGTTGGTTGATACAAAAAATAAGCCTTTCAAGCAGAGTTGAGAAATTGACATCAAAATGCTAACGCACAGTCAATTACAAACGTTTAATACCGACTAATTACAAATACCATTCCCATTTTTGCGATTCATAAAAAGCCTTGAAGTGCTCGCAAATAAATCAATTCATATTTCAAAATTTTTTATAAATATTTTTTTATTTTTTTTATCGTGCCTGCTTATTTCGGTTGAAATAAATGCTCAATCTTTCCCCATTCAAATCACAACACAACTCACACCACCTTTCAGCGGATATATTTCCGATTATGCATCGCCAGGAAATGCCAATTTACGCGTCATCCTTTTGCTCAATGATTTTTTACATCCAAGCTATGATGTCAAACTCAAAATAAAAATTCAAGGTCAAGGAATTACAATACAAAGTCAAAACTGGTATTACTCAGGCCCCGTTTCACTCGAACCTGGTCTTCCACAATTACTAAGCGGAACTGATCTTTCAGGATTACTGAATGAAAACAATTTGGACTTTTCTGGAATCACCCGACAACAATATGACACTCGGAAAGTTTTGCCAGAAGGATTTTATACGATCACCATCACCGCCTACGATTTCCTAAATCCAATTCCCATTCAAGTAAGCAACGAAGGAATTACGCAAGCTTGGATGGTACTGAACGATCCACCTTATTTGAATTTACCCTCATGCGGTTCTTCAGTAACGCCCATCATTCCACAACAAATCACTTTTTCATGGACTGCCATGAATCTTGCCGCGCCTTCTTCTGCTTTGGGTTCTGAATATATTTTTGAATTATGGGAAATATTTCCTGCTAACCAATCTCCTGGAAATATTGTAGCCAGTACCGCTCCGTTGTATTCTGTTACAACTTCACTTACACTTTTGAATTATGGAATTACAGAACCTTCATTAACAGTTGGTCGCCAATATGTCTGGCGAGTACATGCGCATGATTTGGAAAACAGGGAACTGTTTCGCAATAATGGTAATTCCCAATTATGCACTTTCTCTTATGGAAATACAATTGATTTGCTCGGCAATTCAGCACAACTTCATTTAAATGCACAAGCTCTCACCAATCGACAAGCGCGCTGTTGGTGGGACAGTATTTCCATTTACGCGAATTACAGATTTGAATTCAGAAAAGTGGGGACACTGAACTGGTTTCCATTAAATACAAATCACGCTTCACTTCGCATTCCCGATCTCGAAGCAAATACAAATTACGAAGCACAAGTTACAGGCATCCTTCCCAATGGAATGGAAGGACCTGTTTCCAATTTAGCCAACTGGCACACACCTGAAAAACCAATTTTCAATTGTGGAGAATCTGCCCCACCATCAGCGCCACAAAATTTTCATCCACTCACCCAAGCAAGTGCAGGAATGATTTTTGAAATCGGTCAATTTGAAATGGAGGTGATTTCCCTCAATCAAAATTCAAATTCCGGCGGTTGGTATTCTGGATTAGGAAAAGTGGTGATGCCATTAGGATGGACTGTTTCCTGTTCGTTTTCTGGAATTTTGGTTGGAGAAGATCATGTAGTTTATATTGGAGAGGTGAGGGCGATTACGGAAGGGGTGGGAGTTTGGGTGAGTCAGTGGGAATTAAACAACATGCTGAACACAACGGATTTTAATTACAATGGAAATGTTGATTCAGTTTATGTTGATGGAAATGGATCATTGATAATCATTGGAGATTCTGGAACTATTACGATTTCCTCCTATGATTTACCCTATACAATTCAGGACGGAAGTGGAACTACTTACACAATCATGCCCGATGGCTCAGTAGTGATTTTAAATACTGTTCCACATATTGAATTGAGCCAACAACAAATCAATGTTTATGTTCAAGCGTTGATGTCCATGAGAAATGAGAATTCTCTAAGTGCAATCAATCAACTTGATCAACAAAATACCTCAAGTCAGAATTTGTTACGATCCAAAATAAATACGGATTACGGAATTGATTATTCTCAACCGAGCAACACACCTCCAAACCCCAATATTTTTATTGAAAATATTCAATATGATTCATCTGAAACTTTCACGAAACCATTGGCAGAAGAATTAGCCGCGAGAAACGCAGAGTTCAATTTAATAAAAGCAAAAGTGTGTCGTGCATTTTCCAAACCCAATCCTTCCAGTTTTGATTTAGATCTACTTGCCAACTTTCTTTACATGAACGGACAACCTTCACACATTTATATCGCACAACAATTGAGTGCAGGGAAATCAGTAAATGATTTAGCTGACGAAGTTAAAATTGCTTTGTATGCCTTCATCGAAGAAACATTAATGAATAAAGTTTTTACAAAACCCCAACCGAAATAAAATAATGAGAAGTCAATACAGCTATTTTTTATTGGGATTAAGCATCGCTCTTCTATTTCCATGTTTCAAAGCTTTTGGAAATAAAATTGAAACTTCTACGAGAGAATCATGGATGGATTCAGCAATTGCAGAAGGTGTTCGAAAAATTGAAGCATCAGAAATTGTTCGCAAAACAAATTATCACCCAAGTGAATGGGAAAATTTAAACCATTTCAACTATGGATCTTCCTATATCGTAATTGATCTTGCGAAATGGACTCCTACATTAACCACTGGACAATTCTATTATGAAAAAGCCAACTCTCCACAATTTTCTGCAATGGGAAATGGCACTTATCATATTTGGGATAGCTTAAACAGTTATAATCTCAAATATGAAAATCGCGCTGATTTTGTTTCGTATTATAATATCGTTCTCAAGAATTTTCCATTAGAACTCCGCAAGGATATTTCCACTGTAAAAACAGATGAGGGTTCAAATCTTTTTACTCAACTACAACAATTAGGTGCTATCAAATTGGAAGATTATGGAGAGAGTCTTAACAAATTCGCAACGATAATTGACAACATCAGTATTCTTGCGCAAACCAATTTCCAAATTGGAAAAATAGTTTGTTTCGGTACCGCAAACATCTTGGGACAATTCGGAAAGACGCCTGACATGCGTGCATCGTTTGCCGCTTATTATGTGAAGCAAGATGGTTTTGCAAATGCATTGCCATGGCTGAATGATTTGGTGAAGATTCCGAAATATATGTGTCCTCCAATTCCTTCACTTAATCCACCTTCCGTTCCTGAAAAGAATTTTCAAATTGCACTTGCAGTTGAACATTACATAACATGTAATCAGTATGGCGATTGTAATATGAGCAGTGATGTTTTTTCTAATCAATATGCAAAATGGTTATTTGACAATTTAAAAACTGCAGGAAATATTTCACCCAGCTTGCTGCTGAATACTTGCACAAAACTAAATTCATTATCAAATGAAATGGCTTGGGCGGTCTTAACTGCAGATTATGAAAATGATTTTGCAAGCTATGTCAATAATCCACTTGGAAGTTTATATACATTTTACACCGATGCAACTCTAAATAATATTTCACTTTACACCAATCAGATTGTAAGAGGGAAAGATTATTTATCTAACAAAGCTGTTCTCAATCGTGATTCGGTTCTGTATTACGGCCGTTTTCTCTATCGCATCCCATCTTTCGTAAGTACGATTGGTACAACACAACGTGTAAAATTGCTGAAGAACATTGCGCTATCCTCCTGTAATGATATTATGGGTGTGACAGAAGCATCCAATTATGAAAATCATTGCGAGCGGATATGCAAATCACTCTATCAAAATCTTCCTGATGGAGAGGAAAGAAATTTTCTGGATCAATTAAAATCTACCGGAGCCATTTGGGATTTATCCTATCGCTTAGACAATGCGACTTTCGGCTTTTTCGGAGCAGATAATTACACCGATTTTATTTTCACCATTAGCAATTATTGGAAAAAAGCATATCCTGAAAAATCACATCCTTCATCGATGAGTGGCGTGAACTTTTTTGTTTATAAATGGGATGATGCTTTTTTTAATTCAAATGCGTGGATAACAGCAAATGTTCCAAGCAACTCAATTAGTGCAACCGTTCTTGTAAGACATGGATTTAGCATCCTGAATTTTTTTACAAGTCCAACGGTTTCGGATATATATGATCCAGTAATGATTCATGCTTCAAATGGATCGTTGATACCTGATAATCCAGGAGTCAAGGACATGGTAGTGCCAGCAATTTTTCTTGATTGGTTGAGTCATAAAAAAACGCTTGATGACATTGGGACAGCAACAAAAGTGTCATTAGCAGCATTGTCACTTGCAACTGGCATTGGTGAAATTTATGAAGCGACATCACTTACCATAAAAACCATATCGGTTTTGCAAGTCGCAGTTTCCGCATCAGATTTGATTTTACTAAATGACAATGTAAAAAATTCCATCATCGGTCTTTTTCCAAGTCATCAAGAAGGTCAGGAGTTCATTGATGCGTACATGAACATTTCAATGGCCGTCAACATTGCGACAATTGGAAAGAGTTTACTTACGAATTGGAATAACGATGTTCATGTATTCACCAATCAATTTGATTCGGAAGAGCAGGCGCTGAAATCGATGTTAGGTGAATCGAGTGCGGATTTTCAGGGGATGAAGAAGTTGCGGGGGGAGTTGGGGGTGGCGGAGGAGGTGGGAAATATTACTAGCGAATTTGGGAAAGAAGCAATCTCTTCAATTAACGGTTTTTCAGACAATGTAACTGAATTGGCAATAAATCAAGGAATAGATTATAACCAATTTAAACTTTTGGAAGAAAAACCTCTTTCGCAGTTAACAACTCAAGAAAAAGCAGTAATTGATAATATCAGGAATGATATTCCAAATCCAACATCTTCTACAATAATGCAAAAGGTGATTTGCAAAAACGACATCTCAAAATATTTATCTGGCCAATACACAAGCTGCAAAGGGTTTATGACAACCGCCGCCAATGCAAAACACCTTGAAACTTATGAAGACATTTACTATGGAATGAGATTAGATTATACAAATTCTGCATTTTCAATTTCCGATGGAAGTTGTGGTGTAATTCGATTCAAAGCAACAAATAGCTCCACTGCAATTGTTCCAAAATACACTCAAAATCCCGACCCATTTCCATTTTCAAACCATGGATTTACCTCAGGAACAAATGGAAGACTTGGCGTTCCTGAATGGAAAATGGATAATTTTGCTCAATTAGAAGAAGGAGCTGAACTTTGGGAAGTTTTCTCAAATGGTAATGAAGTCCTTAAAGCTAAATTTTCAATCAGTCAAAACAAATTTATCCCATTATAATGAAAATTCGATCTGGCACATATACAGAATATAGAGGCCTTACACTAAAGGTTAATCCTTCACGATATGAAACTCCAATTGAAGACAAAAACAAACAATATATTTTACATTATGACGGTGATGACAAATGTCCAATTGAAGGATTTAAGAAATCTGAACATGAACACGGAATGGTTAAAATCATTCCTAATATAGAATTGACTAATTCATATTTTGTTCAAACTTATGGAACACTTGCAAATTTCAAATTCCAATTAACGCAATTTCAACCAAACCCAAAAATTGTCAACATTGAAACAAATGACGAACAAGCTTACAAAGCTTTAAAGCTTACAAAGGTATTTGACCAAAATGGATTGCCACTTTACATAGATCAAATACCTATTTCAAAATTCGAAAATATTTGGGAAGAAAGAAAACCTGCATACCACCTTCAAATGCCAGCTGGATTAGAACCTATTCACAAAATTCAAATTAACACTTAACAATACAAAGTATTCACTAAATACAACGCCGTTTATTTAACCACAAATAAATTAATTGCACTAAGTCACTCACTCCCCCCCACCCCTCAAATCTACCCCATCCCCTCCTAT
>CAIQQJ010000049.1 GCA_903873905.1 uncultured Flavobacteriales bacterium | reverse complement strand
GAGAATAACGTTCACTCAGGATTTGTAAAACAAATCAGTCTTGACACACAAGCATCAGGATTGTATCTTTTGCACATCATTGCAAATGGAGAACAGAAAACACAAAAAATTTCTGTTCAGAAATAAATTTCAATAATTGAAAATGAAAAGCGGGAGATGAATAATCTCCCGCTTTTTTTTATTAAAACATTTGAATCATTTCAGATGAAAGTTCCAACTGTTCGATAAAACTATTTTATTTTTTCTCTGCGATTGTTGGATGCACAAGAAAATATTTTACTCCGCTCCTACTACAACAAATCATGTATCTATTAAAAAAAAACGAGTTAGCACTTATTCCCTTCTTCCACATTTAATCTCAAGCAGAAATTCAATCATCCTTCCTCAGTTGAGTGCAGACAGAATTCAAAATCCTAATCGAATCTGTTGCAATGCTTGCTCCTTCTTCATCCGAAAAAACTTTTACGCCATGATACATTTCATTTATCGCTTCCAATTCCGCAATATTAAATAATGCCGCCATGGGTTTCAATTTATGAAGCAAAGCGTACAAGTCGATATAGTCCTTTTTTTCATTCATTGTTTTGAGCTCAAGAATGAATTGTTCTGTGTTGGTGATAAACAACAAAACAATTTCCTTCATTGACTCCTCCGTTTCAAAAATATTTTTCAATCCTTCCAATGAAAATGTGGACTTGTGTAATTCTGGTTCAAATTGTATTATCATAGTAGTTTTTTTTAATATTTTAAGAATAATAGCTTCTAAAATTTCAGGCTCCACAGGTTTAACTACAAAGTCCACAAATCCTTCTTTAAAACATTTGGCTTGTTCTTCTTTAAGTGTGTATGCTGTAAGAGCAACCACAGGAAGTTTATCGCCACAAAATTCCTTTATTTTTCTATTTGTGTAATAACCATCCCAATCAGGCATTCTTAAATCTAACAACACCAATTTGATCTGTGGATTTTGTTTAAGAATTTCCAATGCATTCTTACCGCTATCCGCATCAAAAACATCAAACCCTTTTTGAATAAGAATTTTTTTCAAGAAGAAACGATTGAACTCATGATCTTCCACAAGTAGAATGCAGTGTTTTTCAGTGGAAGAATTGGTCTCTACCAATGATTGTGTTTCATGTACACTCAAATCCAAAGGCAATTGAAAATTCAGGTGAAATGTTGCGCCTTCACCTAATTTACTTTCAACAGTAATTGTACCAAACATTGCCTCAATAATTTTTTGAGAAATGATTAGTCCAAGTCCAGACCCTCCATATTTTTTTGAAATCTGCTCACTGCCTTGTCCAAAAGGCTTGAAAATTTTACTCAATTGTTCTGGAGAAATTCCCATTCCAGAATCTTTGATTGAAATGGAAAATGCAGTCCAATTAGGTTCTGCTGGAAATTCACTAATGGTCACTTGTATGAATCCTGCTTCCGTAAATTTCAGTGCATTCCCAATTAAATTTATCAATACCTGTTTAAACTTTTGCGGATCGCCAATATATTTTTTTGAAAGTGTTTCTTCTCGGCAAATAATTTCCAAGCGAATGTTTTTTTCCTTTGCTAACTTTTCAAAAGTTGCAATCAAGGCTCGCTTTATTTCTTCGAAAGTGAAACTGACTTTTTCAATGGTAATTTGTCCCGCATCAATTTTTGATAAATCCAACACATCGTTAATCATGGATAATAAAAAACGAGAGGAATCCTGGATCACGGAAAGATATTGACTTTGGCTGGCCTCCAAAGGACTATCCTTCAAAAGCAAAGCACTTCCCATAATGGTGTTGATGGGAGTTCTCAATTCATGACTCATGTTTGCAATAAACTGTTCTCTCGCTTTTATGGAACGGACTGCTATTTTTTGTGCGCGGAGAATTTGTTTCTCTGCCATTTTTCTATTGGTAATATCTCGCCCAAAAACCGCAATACCAATCACTCCATTATTATCTCTAATGGGACTGAGTGAATATTCAAAAATGAATTTTTTCTTTCCTAGAAATAATGTGACATCCACCTGATTGGATGTACCATTAAACGTATTGTTGTAAATATCCACCCACTTCATTTTCAAATCGTTTTCCTGAAGATGAAAATGGAGCGGCATCCCAATTTCCGCATTCCAATTGTAAAGTTCCTTTTCAATTTCAGCAAACCTTGAATTGAAACTCAATAAACAATAATTGGTATCGAGGGAATAAACAATGTCATTTGTATTTTCAATAAGAGCAACAAGATTTTTCTGACTTTGAATCAACTTTTCCTGTGCAATTTTTATTTCGGTAACATTTCGTATCAATAAAGAAATGCGTTTCTCATTTGCATTGTTGATGGTTAACAAATTCATCTTAACAGAATACCATTTTTCATTGTCAGGATGTTTGTATTCTAAGGTTCTTGAAATTCCATCAGACACAACTTTAGAAACAAGTACTTCGAATGGCCTTGAGAATTCAAAACCCAAAACTTCCCGTATGGTCTTTCCTATAAATTCTGCTTTAGGAACAAACAACTCATTTTCATCACCTGCCCACACATTCAAAAAGTGAAATTTTTCATCCACTTCCATTACAATATCATCGAGTGAAGAAATGAGAGCCAGCAATTGATGCTCCGTCGCTTTCCGCTCTGAAATATCTCTGGCGATAGCTTGAACGCCTAAAAACGCAGTGCTACCAAATACCATCCGCACTCTTTGTCCCACCCATATTTCACTGCCATCTTTTGTTGCGATCGGAAATTCCAAATAGGAATTTTCTTGACGCGATTCCACTTGACTGATATAGAATTTCTCAACTTGATCACGAAAATCGTGATGAATAAATTTCAAATAATATTGCCCAACAATTTCTTCAACCGAAAAACCAATAATAGATTCGGCGAACTTGTTAACGTAAGTGATCTGTCCTTCTGCATTTGTAGAATAAATAATATCGGAAGAGGCTTCTACAATATGCCTGTATTTCCCTTCACTAATCAACAATTTGGTACGGGCCTTTTTCAAATCTGTAAAGTCCATTCCGTATCCAATCAGAAACGCTGTCTTGCCATTCTTATCTACAACAGGAGTTACTCTCCTAACGAAATACTTAGTTGAACCATTGGGCAAAATTTGCTCTTCTTCCCACTCAATTTCTTTTTGCGAATTCCATGCAGAATCGAATGCCTTTCGTCTTTCATAGGCAACACTTGCATCCTTATTCCTATAAGCACAATACTCAATATCCGTTTTTCCAATAATCCATTCTTGTATGTCATCGTTTTTGATGGCTGACTTACTGACATAAACGTATTGGAAATTTTCATTGAAAACAGCAATATCAATGGAGGAATTATCAAGAATGTCTTCGAAAAATGAATTGTACTTGTATGCTGGAATAGTTGACTTTGTTTTTTCGCTGGAAGGAATTAGAAACAAATCCCAATAAACTCCCTCTTCCTGTTGAATGATGCCATAAGAAGTTTCTGCTAATTCAACACTTCCACAAAACTGAATCGTTTTTCTTTCACTCGAATCTTTCGACACATAATCTTCGATCTTCAATAAAAAGGGCGATAACAATTTTTCTGCAGCAGGATTTACTGCTACAAGAACATATTTTTCTTTATGCAATCTGAAATGTAGATACTCAGAAGAGGTGAACATGTCCGTTCGAATTATTTTGGAAGTTCAGGTGAGCTTTCATCATCTTTTTTCGCCTTATCATTTGACTTCAAAAGATTATAAATGGTGCTTTTACCAATTCCTAATTTTTCAGCTACCACCAAAACTTTATTGTTGTATTTTTTGAGGTAATGCAGTATTAATTTTCTATTATAATCGTCCAAACTCATTTCCTCTTTTGGCACATCAAAAGTTTCTTCTGTTGCCTCCAACACAATTGCATCTTCGCCGATGTTTGTGGAGTCACCGGAAAGTGCCGCAGCTAATTCAATGATGGCTCTCAATTCCCTGATATTGCCAGGGAAATTGTATTTCATTAGTTTTTCAATTCCTTTTGGTGAAATGGTTTTGATTTTCATATTATTTTCCTTGCAGAATTCAGCAATGAAATAATCAGACAATGCCCCCAAATCCGACAAACGTTCCCGCATTGGAGGAAGTTCAATTGTAAAACCTAAAAAACGATAATATAAATCTTCCCTGAAATTCTTTTTCTTTACTTCTGCCAGAAGCGATTTATTGGTTGAAATGATGATTCTCACATTAAGTGGAATCGTCTTATTGGAACCAACTCTCACCACTTCCTTTTCTTGCAAAACACGAAGTAATTTTGATTGAAGTGAAATATCCAATTCACTAATTTCATCTAGGAATAATGTTCCTCCATTTGCCTCTTCAAATTTACCCAAGCGTGTGGAAACCGCACCCGTAAACGCTCCTTTTTCATGTCCGAACAATTCACTTTCAAGAAGATCTTTTGGAATAGATGCAACGTTCACTGCTAAAAAAGGTTTATCGGCCCTTGGAGAAGAAAGATGAACAGCTTTTGCAACCAATTCTTTTCCTGTTCCTGTTTCACCAGATATAGAAACGGTAATTGAGGAACGTGAAGTTTTTTCTATCAAGGATCGCAATTGTTTCATGGCATCCGAATTTCCAATAATCATGGAGGTTGCCTTTAATGAATTTTCACTGGGCTCACTCGTTTTTTGATTGGTACTGTCTTCTCTTTCACGAAAAGTTTTCATGGCATAATTCCAAACTTGGCTGAGTGAATCTTTGTCTTTAACCAAATACTCATCTCCCCCATTTCTCAATAAATCTATTGCCAATCGTATATCACTCTGTCCAGAAATAATTACAACTTTTACCGCCTTGTTTTTCTTGCGAATGATTTTCAATAATTTATCCCCGGTCATATCGGGCAGCATGATATCAATGAAAATCAAGTCGGGCTTTTTTGCCATCTCATCCAAAAGATCTTCAGCCGTTTCAAAAGCCTGAACAGAAAATTCCGGATTAAGTGTGAGCTTCTTGTACAGCAATTGCCTGTACCAAGCTTCATCTTCAACAATAAAAATCTTAAAAGTTGGTTTAGCAGATGGTTTCATTTGTTTAGATTTTGATTATTCCTCACTAGCAATGAAATTACTGCATAATATAAATCGCTTCCCAACTAATCGACGAGTGGTAAATACCCCTCAAGTATTATTGAAATTCCAATAAATAGACGATTTCGAATTATTAGTAAACCATTGATTAGGTGACCTCAAGGTGCTTTTCAGCAAGAATTCAAAAATACATGGATGTAATTTCTTTACGATGAATGGAATTTATTTTCAGCCAAGAAATTACCTTTTTTTATAAAAAATCAAACTTCCTTATTCTAATTCTGATGTTTTAGTAATGATATGTTGTGATTTTTCTTTTTAGAAAATAAATAATTCCAATTGTTCGATATACCTGCATTCCAATAACAGGAACTATAATTCCATTATATGGAATTTATTGCATTGTTGACATTCTGCATTGTAGTGTATAACAAAGACATAAACATTTGGCACGATACTTATATGTTCCATCACGTGTAATTTGCGAATTCCTTATTGTTAATGCTTTCAAAGCAATAAGGGCAAATTTATAAAACAAGAAATATTCGTTTCGAATTGTAAATATTAACGATAAAAAAAACAGTTACGTGGAAATGGAATTGAGCATTATGATGAAGGAAGATAAGGGTACAATTGTAAATACCAATTTGCCTAAAAGCGCATTAAAAATTCTAATTGTTGAGGACAACCCTGTAGATGCTGATTTACTTCACCGGGAATTGAAGAAATCAGGCATTTCATTCACGGCCGAGTTTGTGATGACACGTGAAGATTACGAGTACCAATTGGACCACTTTCTTCCAGATCTCATTTTATCAGATTATTCCCTACCAACCTTTGACGGTCTTAGTGCATTTCGAATCAAGCAATCAAAATATCCATTAATACCATTCATAATCATTTCAGGTTCTATTGGAGAAGAGAATGCAGTAGAATTGATCAAGAAAGGTGTGACGGATTATGCATTGAAGGACAAAATGTATTCGGTAATTCCGAAAATCCAAAGAGCTTTGGAAGAAGTTGAAATGCGAAAAAACAAGAAAGAGTCGGAACGTATTTTAAAATTGCAAAATGAACAGCTTTTCGAAATAGCATTTATGCAATCACATCAAGTGCGACGTCCTATTGCGAGTTTACAAGGTTTGCTTAGCATGATGAATTATGAGAAGCTAACCGATCCAATGAATTTAGAAGTGTTTTCTCGTTTGAAGGTTGTAGCCAATGAATTTGATGCCGTCATTCATACCATTGTAACGAAAACCAAAGCCATTGAAAAGCTTGGATCAGAGTACACGTCGAAATAACGGAGCTTTTTTCAGGATTATTTCAATAGTTGATTAAAAGAAGCGGCGGTATTCCTGTTTAGGTATTCCGAAATTCATCCAACATTTCTTAATTGCAATCAATACTGGTTTAGCCGGAGGTACTGGTTATAATCAACAATATCCTTATGTGATTTACAAGCTATAAAGTTGCTTGATTTGCATTCAACCAATACGTACAAATCTCAACAATCGTGTTGAAGAATTTATCCGTATCAACCGGCTTAACAACATAACTGTTCAAGCCCATTTCATATGCCCGTTTTATATCTATCTCCTCCTTGGATGAACTGAAAATAACAACGGGAATTAATTTCATTAAGTTGTCCGATTTTACAACTTCCAACACTTCAATTCCGGAAACTTTCGGCATATTAAAATCCAATAAAATCAGTTTTAAATGGTGATTGGGCTTGCGATCACTAAATGCATTTCTGCAATAGAGAAAATCAAGCGCTTCAGCACCATCATTAACATGAAAAATTCGATTTGAAAGACCGCACTTTTTCAAAGCACGCAAGGTCAAAACTGCATCATCTGCATTATCTTCTGCATATAAGATTTCAATTTCGTTGTAGTTCATAATACCTTGCACTTAAAATGAGTTAGCTAAACTAAAGAAAAATAGCACACTGCATTCATGTAAGAGCAAACGTTTCAAATAAATCAACAAAATGTTTTTTCAAAAACATGATAAACATCTAACATCCAGTATTTGTTTAAATTAATCTTCAACAAATGCAATTATTGGAAGTCTTGAAATGAACTGATTATTTTGAAAGAAGTTTGTCGTCTAAATACAAAAGATCGATCTTTATACAATACATTTAAGAGTCCTAACAATCTAATTCGTAAGTAAAAAACTCCTCTTATAAATTGAAATATTCTCTTCCATTTCTTATTATTTTACTTATCAGCAGTTGTACAAAAACGATTGTTAAACCAAAGCTGTTTGTGGTGGATGTAAAATCTGTGGTGGTTGGGAACAATTTGAGCAATCTGAGTACTATTCCTGTTTTTTCGGATGCTCAACATGGTTTGATTTTCACCTATGAAAATGCACAATTGCTGAAGACCAACGACGCAGGTGAAACATGGACAAGTTGTTTTGATGCATCATCAATCGGTTCAATTCTAAACATTCAATTTCCGAATAAAGACACGGCGTTTTTCACAATTCAAGATGCTCCCAATCATCATTGCCTCTGTTATAGAAGCACGGATGCTTGTGCAACTTGGACACAGGTTTTTACATTGAACCAAAATTGTTACTTGAATTATTATAATGGAAAACATGGCTTTGCCGTTTCTGCTATTCCTCCTGCTGCCTCTTTGCAATTATTGGAAACATCAGATGCAGGTACATCATGGACTGTTAGTTCAGGAACATTACCTGCATTATATACTTCCTCCATTCAGTTTTTTGATCATTCCATTGGCTTTGGAACATCGAACGGATTCTTTTACAAGACAATTGACGGTGGAACTACCTGGACTTCACTTGGAGATTATCAGGAAAGAACACCTTTTGCACATTCTGGAAAATCATTTAAAACAAATTATTCTGATCGTGGAATTTATAGAACCTTAAACTATGGAACTACATGGACACAGGTGTGGGTGGATTCTGGGCATAATTTCACCAATCTAACTTATTGTGAAGATGGTAAAACAGTTGTAGCAAGTAGCGATCGTTGTCTCATGATTTCAATTGATAATGGCGAAACTTGGCATTTCCCATTGTCTAAAGATGGAACTGACTTTTCGCATTATATTTTCAAAGGATTTGTTGCCGTTGATGATCATACAATTATTGGAGCAGGCGGTCCGGAAACTGGATACAATGCAACCATTCTGAAAATTACATTTTGAAAAAAGCACTCTTTACTCTCTTTATTTTTATCCCAATCTTGTCATTTGCTCAATTGCAAGTTATGGGAGGGCTTGGATTTCTTATTATCAAACAAAAGGGAATTGTTCTTGTTCCCTCTACCTATGATACCACATTTTTAATTTCAACACCAGTAGATAGAAAACTTTTCACATTTGGTGAAACGATAACTGCATTCTATGCACTTCCATTACACAATTCGCTCACCGGTAAATTTTGTATGGGGCCGCAACTCGGATTGGGATTTTATTACACACGATTAAAAAAATCCGTTGATCCAAAATATGCTCCACCGCTTTACTCATCCAAATTTAGAATGACTTTCGGACCGTGTCGAATTCCAATTGAATTTGCATTTCGTTTCGGCACCTTATCAAATTCACTCCATTCAAAATTGGGAATGTCTTTGGCAGCAGGAGTTGATATGCTTTATTTACATATCCCCGATGAGAAAGCTTTTGCCATGCTTCCGTGTGGAACTTTTGCTTTTGTTGCAGGGAAAACCGGAATTAGATTTGGAATTCATTTTATGCAATTTCAAAGTGTTTTTGAATCAAATGCGGGTGATATCACTCGACTGACAAATTCATTGAAATCATTTGAACTTGTAAGGGTATTTTGATCTGCCAAATTCGCAGAAAATAAGGATCCGTTTTTTTTGTAAATTTCAAAACAATTAATAATTGTTATGGCCAAACGTTGGGAAATATTATTGCTTTTCATTGCAGGAATAACATTCCTAGGAAAAGCACAAACCATCCAACTTGAAGGGAATATTTTTTCATTCAACGCAAAAAAAATATTACTGCTAAAAAAAGCGCAAAAGGATTTGAGTTTTGAGGGACCTCTTGCCGGTGCTTTGGTGAACGTCACAGGAAGAGACTTTGCAAAATCCTACACAACAGGAATTAACGGCTTCTATTCCATTAGGCTGGATTACCCAGGCATTTACCAGTGTACAATTAGTCACAATGGTTATTCTTCAGTTTCTTTTGATTTGGATTACAAATCTGCTGGCAAGAAATCTATTTTCGAATCTTTTTTCTTCATTCTTAAACAAGACGAAAATTCGAATGTTAGACTCGGTAAAGTTGAAATGAAAAGTGGAAGTCTGGCATTTCAAGAAGGGAATTCACAAAACTCATCCATGCTTGATGTTTTTAATTCCAATGCACATCTCTTGGAAAAAGCAGTGAATATCAATAATCATGACAATGGTGAAAATTCAAATGCTCAACCTAAAAATGACAAAGTAGAATTGAATGCAGACTCTATTACACAAAACAATCGAGCATTTATGGACGCGAAGAAATTGGCCGTGGTGCGCAAGATGAGAAGTGACAATTTGGATAGCTTGAAGGAAAGCCTCGCTTCTGCGAAGGATTTATTGAAAAAATTATCGCCTTTATCAGAAGACTACAAATCCCTGAGTTTGCAGATAATTTCTGCAGAACAAAAAATTAAAGACAAGGAATCCATTATTGACTTAAAGGAAACCTCACTGTCCAATTCAAAACGGATAATTTTATTCTTAAGTCTTTTCCTTTTGTTCATGCTCATTTCGTTGGGCCTCACCTATTATTTTTTCAGAGAAAAGAAAAAGCATGCAATTGAGCTTTCAGCCAGCAATGAGAAAATTACAAAGATCAATTCCCGATTTCTCAGCAGCGTTCGTTATGCTTCAGTAATTCAGGAGAGTTTTTTACCGCCTATCAGTGGACTTGCCAAAATATTCAAGGATTCATTTTTATACAGTAAGCCGAAAGATATTTTATCAGGAGATTTTCATTGGTTCTCTGAAGTTGAAAATCATAAAATAATCCTTGTTGCAGATTGTACAGGACATGGCGTTCCTGGTGCAATGCTTACCGTTTTGGGAAACAGGATTCTCGATGAAATTATAAATGAAAAAGGGGAAGTGCTTCCTTCAAAAATATTATTGGAAATGAACTTATCAATTTTGGAAACTTTTTCATCGACTAAAGAACAATTGGATTATGGAATCGACATTTCAATTATCTCCTTGAATACTAAAACCGGAGATATGCTTTTTTCAGGAATAGGAAATGGGTTCTATCAGGTAAGCGATGGAAATCTTCAATTTTACAAAGCCACACCCAAATCGATTGGCTCCGATTTATTCGAATCAGATCTGATCGACCAAAAAATATTGTATAAAAAAGGCGACTCCTTTTATTTGTTTACTGATGGATTTGCGGATCAGTTCGCAGGAAATGATCAAGAGAGAACAAAATTCAATGTGCAAAGATTTGGGGAATTGATTTTGAAAGTGGAAAAACTACCGAATCTTTCCAATGCACCTGCTGTTTTTGAAAATGAATTATTGAATTGGATGGGAGTGCAAAATCTTCAAGTTGATGATATCTGCATCATGGGATTTAGGTTGTAATAATTGCAATTAATTCAACCATCACATTCGGACAAATCTTTTTTATGTCTTCGCCTTTTATCCGGATCAAGTCGTCATTATTTTTATGTCTCCACAATACACTGAAATTATTTTTAGCAGCTTTTATTTTTTTTATGAGTTGTAAAATCTGTTTGCCAGACATAGAGTTCAAATAATTCAATTCAACTTCCATCTCCACCTTGTCCCCCATAGCATTGAGGAATTCCAGAATTTTATTTTCTATTGGATTATAAAACTCAAAAGAATTTTCTGGCATGGAGACTCCCTTTAATAAAATCTGTGGCGAATCTGATTTTATTACAACCAATGGTGAGTCAAATGTTTCATCTATTCTAAATAGTTCGGTGTTCATATTCAAATTCAATTTTCAAACTTACACTCTTTCCTAAATTTTCATCCGAATGAAAGGAATGCTGAATAGGACGTGGCCAATTCAAGCGAGCTGTGTCAATTAACCCCAAGCCACCATTGCTGTTCATATCATTCATTTTTTCTTCACCCAATGCATTTAGTTCTTCTTTACTGGCTTGTTTAAGTAAATTCAACTGATCGCATAATTGATCGCATTTTCCCTCTGAAATAAAATTAGATGTGGAAAGCGTCATTGACTCCTTTAACCATTCGATTGCCAATAATCCAGGTATTTTGCCATCCGAAAACGAGGTAGCATGCTGATGAATATTCTGGTTCAATTCAATTAGAGCATAATTGAAAATGGAGGAAACAACTGAGCGTTCGTTTTTATACTGCCCAGTAATCATATCCAGTAGATTGATAAGAAATGTATTTGAAAAATCTCCAGAATATAAAAAGGTATTCTCATTATGTGAATGCGAATCAATCAATGATTTGATAATGGATTCCGTTTGCTCTTCGAAATGGTGTGAAGTTATTTCCTGACTTGGAAGTGGCAATTTAATATGTAGGGAATAAAACCATTCTTCCTCCGATTCTTTTTGAAGCGTATACTCCATTCGCTTCCCCGTTTTTCGGGCAATGTCAATCAATCCTAAGCCAGCTCCTTTAGTCGTATAAGTTTTTGAGCGAAGAACTGAATTGTATGCTTCTTCAATTTCTTCAATTGTTTGTTTTTTTAATGTAAACAATCTGTTCTCCAAATTTTCCACGTTGTTAAAGGAAATCCTATTTCCAGTAACAACATGACAGAAATTTTCATCGGAATAAATGAGACAATAATCACTTGAAGAATCCTTGCTTTCGCTGTACTTAATAACATTCTGAATACATTCGATTACGAGATACGACAAGCGTGTAACAAAACTTTTCTTGAAATGTAGCGAAAGATTGGCATTGACAATTTCGAAAATATTAATGGAAAGATCTGTTTTGTATTTACCGCGGTAATACAAAATGAAAGGAAAATTTTTAGCTAAAACTGGGAAGCGTGGGGCGTGCATATTTCTGACACTAAATATACATATTTATAAAACGCAAATTTTCAACGCTGTGAAAATCTCCATTGTGTTGCACTTAAAGTAGATTTCATTTGCAAAAAGGAACATCTGACCCTTTCAATTTGTTCTGAAATGCCTATGTTTACAGCCATGTTTCATTCACGCTAAGTAAATGACATTTGCTAAATTATGCCAAATCAGTTCCGCCACCTATTCCTTTCTTGCCTTATCCTTTTAGGAGTTAACGGACTTTCTCAATCGTTCACCGACGATCTGAGAATCTCAGGAAATTATCATTGCGGTCTTGTTGTGCCAGAATACAACAACTTTACCTATCTCGTTGAAAAAAATACCCAGGCATTTGAATTGACTGCATCTAAACAAACTACTGGAAAAAACATTTGGGAGAAATTATACAATTACCCTTCCTACGGTATTTCCGCCTATTATTCCACATTGGGAAATGACCGTGTTCATGGACGTGAATTTGCGATCGTACCTTTTGCTGTTTTTCATTATCTCAAAACGGATCGCTTTCACATCGATCAGGAAATTGGAATTGGCTTTGGCTACGTTACTAAATGTTTTGATCCACAAACAAATTTTGAAAATGTTGCCGTTGGATCTCACTTGAATTGTCATTTCACGATGCGACTGGGCATGCATTATCAATTTACACCGAAGTTCGACTTTGGAACGGGCATTGGTTTCAGCCATTTCTCCAATGGGAATTTGCAGGAACCCAATGAGGGAATTAATGTTGTTGGACTTTATGCTGGAATTTCCTACCTCATTGGAAAGGCATCTGAAAAAGAAATGGGAGAAATCGAACCCTATAAAAAAGATCACGTTTTTGATTTTGTCTATTCATTCGGCGGAAAACATACGCGTTCCTTACAATCAAATATTTATATGACCTCATCCATTGCCTTGGAATATAAATATTTTGCATCTCGCGCATTTCACATGGGAATTGGAACCGATTTATTCTACGACTCTTCGACAAAAATTGAAATGCAAACCACCAATCCGATTCCCTATGAAAAATCATATGCCTGGAGTTCTGGAATACATATCTCCCAGGAACTGATTTACAACCAAATCAGTCTCATCGTTCAGGAAGGAATTTATGTTGGATTGACAGATAAAATAAACGGCCATCACATTTATAATCGGGGTATCATAAAATACAACCTCTCCGATCGTTTTTTTGTATCCATGGCTATGAAAACACACTTGCATATTCTGGATTATCCAGAATTAGGAATTGGAATCAATTGGAAATAAATTCAAATCATGTCATTACATAAATATAAATCCCAATTATTAACTGTGCTGCTAATTGCAGTGGGGGTTTTATTTTCATTCTGCAACAAAAACAAATTTGAAAACATTTCGCGTCAGGAAAATCTCGATCCATTTAAAGAACTCGTCATAGAAAGCACCTTCAATGTTTATTTGACACAGGACACCACCTATTCCATCCGACTAGAAGGCAGCAAGGAATTTGTTGACCAAGTGTCTTATCACATAGAGAATTCTAAGCTCTACATCAAAATGAACGGAAGGAATCTTTGGTTGCATCCCAAACAAAATAGCGTCAATGTATATATCAACTCCGACAGTCTCCATATCATTTGGGCAAACGAAACAAGCTACGTTACCACACTTACTCCAATCGTGTCACCTGAATTTGGAATCGTAATGGGCGGAAAATTGCAGGAAGCCGATCTTGATTTGAATTGCCATACTTTTTTCTTCTGGAATGTTCATCCTTGCGGTGGTAAATTGACTTTGCATGGACAATGCAACGAACTTAAGTTGTGGAATTTTGCACTCATGCAAGTAGATGCAAGTGCATTGACAACAGGATTTGCCTTAGTAGATAACAATGCAAAAACAGATTGTGAAGTGAATGTGACAGGGCAATTGGACTATAGTATTTTGGGTGCAGGAAATATCATTCTTCACGGAAATCCTTCCCAAATTGTAGAAGGTGCAATTACCTCGACAGGTAAATTAATTAGAGTTCCTTAATTTTATTCTTCAAAAGAATTTGTTGTTGGATTCCTTATTCATTTAAAATGAAATAATTTCTCCGAATAAAAAAATGGAAAACCCTGAATTCTAATCTAGAATTTTCAAGTTTTGAGCGGGTATTATTTTTTCTCAACATTTTCGTGACCATTCTCCACTTCATCATGATGCATATGATGACATGCACATTTACAATGATGTCCCATAAGGCCTTCTCTCTTTCCAAATGCACATCCGCACATTTTGCAATGACCAAACAAGCCCATTATCTTGTGTTTCCAACTGGAAACATGCTCATGCCTATCATCTTCATGACCTTTTGCAAGAAGCTCCTGTAAAACTTTTCCTTCAGGTGTTGTAGGACTTTTCAATTTGAGTTTTACAACAGTATACGTTTCTCCATCCTTGGTAAAACTTTTTAGCACTTGCGCCAAATCAACCATAGAAGAAGGGATTTTCACCCAATTGCCAAATTCGCCCTTTCTTGCGAATAGAACTTCAGAATCATTTTCTGACTTCATTACCGTTCCAAGCAAAACAAATGACGGTTTCAGCGTATTGGTATTGAGTTGTTCGAAAAACTCTTTGGATGATAAAAATTCCATAATACAATTATTGATATTTATTTTTTTCAGTACAAATTAATATATCAAAACATATTTATTCAATGACCCTAATCAAAATAGAGCGTGAGAGAAAATACAAATCAATTTTATGAATTGGTAAAATATATAAATGCAGTAGATGGGAATCAGATAGAATAATTTCTAGAAGATTTTTTCACTTTTTTTACTTGAGCTATTTTGGCATTAAGATATTTTTGACAAATCACTTTTCTTCCAACATTTCTTGGAACTTTTCAAAAGTTCATCCTTTTATCAATTCAACATCAAGTCAATACAAATTCCCTCTTGACAAATGCAATTCCCTGTCGTACATTAGCGCCACGCGCAGAATAATTTATTGTTATTGTATTTAATTTTTGATCATTGTCAACTTAAAGTTGACAACTGACAACTGAATTAAAAATGTCTGAGCGTACCGTTGTCCATCTTGATTTAGATTCCTTCTACGTTTCCGTTGAACGTTTGCTCGACGATTCGCTGAAAGGGAAGCCCGTTATCATTGGTGGAACTTCCGATCGTGGTGTTGTGGCTTCCTGTAGTTATGAAGCGCGGCAATTTGGAGTCCATTCTGCCATGCCTATTCGAATGGCGAAACAATTGTGTCCGCAAGGAATTTATGTGCGGGGCGATATGGATCAATACTCTAAATATTCCAACATCATCACAGAAATTCTCGAAGAGAAAGCGCCAGTTGTGGAGAAAGCTTCCATCGATGAACATTATCTCGACATTTCGGGAATGGGAAAATACGTCAAGCATAGTTCCATTTGGGCACATGAATTGCGCTTGTACATCATGAAACAAACAGGACTTCCGATTTCGTCAGGAATGTCGATCAACAAAACCGTTTCGAAAGTTGCAACCGGTGAAGCGAAACCAGATGGAGAAAAAGTGGTTGATCCAGGAATGGAAAAATCCTTTCTCGCGCCTTTGTCAATCAAGAAAATCCCAATGATTGGCGATAAAACATATATGATTCTCCGCAACATGGGAATTGAACGCGTGGAAACCATTCAAGTCATGCCGATTGAAATGATGCAGAAAGTCTTGGGCGATAATGGCGGTGCAATTTGGAAAAAGGCAAATGGCATTGACAATAATCCAGTTGAACCTTATGGCGAAAGAAAAAGCATCAGTTCCGAAAATACGTATGACAAGGACACAACAGACATCTTACAAATCAGAAGAAGCATTGTCACGATGATTGATCAACTTGCTTATTCATTGCGCAAGGAAAGAAAAGTATGTGGTTGTGTTACAATAAAACTCCGTTATTCCGATTTCCAAACGCATACATTCCAGGCAAGAATCCCCTACACCGCTGCCGATCATATGTTATTGAAAAAGGCATTGGAACTTTTCGAGAAAAATTATTCCCGTCGTGTACTCATTCGTTTGATTGGCGTGAAATTCTCCCACATCGTTTCCGGATTCAATCAAATCGATTTGTTTGATGATACGGAAGAAAAAATAAAATTGTACCAAGCGATGGATAAAATCCGAAATCGTTTTGGGGAAGATTCTATTATGAGATCTATTAGTTTGAAAAACAAAAAGAGTTGAAACGTTTACATGTTTCTGAAGCCCTTTGTGCCGCCGTGCCGCTGTGGCAAAATGATTCTGAAATAATTATTGCCGCGGATTAAGCGAATTGCGCGGATTTCAAAAGGGATTTGAATTTTAATTGAGTTTATATTTTTAGAGAAAGAGAATTAAATGTTATTAAATGCGCATTCCTATTACAGCTTGCGCTACGGGACTTTATCTATTGAGGAATTAGTCAGGCTTACGAAAGAAAACGGGTACGATTCGCTTGCTCTTACTGATATCAATAATTCTTCCGGAGCGCTGGAGTTTGTAAAAATTTGCAATCAGCAAGGAATCAAACCCATTGTGGGAATGGAATTCCGTGAGGATGATGAATTGAAATATATTGTCATCGCGAGAAATAAAAATGGATTTCAGGAAATCAATGAACTGCGGACACATTGCAATCTGAATTCAGAAAAACTTCCTGATCGGCCGAACTTTTTACAGTGTTATGTCATTTTTCCCTATGAAAAATACCCCTTCGATCTGAAGGAAAATGAATACGTCGGCATTCCTCCCAAACTGATCAATCGTTTGCGAATGGGAAAAACCATTGATCAGAAAAAATATCTTGCATTAAGATCAATTGTCTTCGGCAACACTTCCGATTTTCTCACGCACAAAAAACTGCGCGCGGTTCACCACAATCTCTTGCTTTCACAAGTCCAAATCGCACAAACTTCTGATCCCGATGCTTCCATCATTCCACGAGAGGAATTTGACAAATTGTATGCTGCTCTCCCCCACTTGCTCGAAAATGCAAAACGGATTCTTGACGACTGTTCTTTTGATTTTGATTTCATCACGGTAAAAAACAAAAAAACTTTCACTGGCAATGCGCGCGACGATAAACAATTGTTGGAAAAGCTCGCTTATGACGGAATGCGTTTTCGTTATGGCAATCGAAACAAGGAAGCGAAAGCGCGTGTGCAGAAAGAATTGGAAATCATCGATCGATTGGGTTTCTCTTCCTATTTTCTCATTACGTGGGATATCATTCGTTATTCCATGGCGAGGAATTTTTATCATGTGGGTCGAGGAAGCGGTGCTAATTCGGTTGTCGCATATTGTTTGCGCATTACGGATGTTTGTCCGATTGAATTGGATTTGTACTTCGAACGTTTCCTGAATCCGAAAAGAAAATCTCCTCCCGATTTTGATATTGATTATTCCTGGAAAGAACGTGATGATGTGATCGATTATATTTTCAAACGTTACGGTCATAAACACACTGCCTTACTTGGAGCAATGAATACATTCAAGGATCGTTCCATCATTCGGGAAATGGGGAAAGTGCATGGACTTCCCAAGAATGATATCGATCGCTTGATAAAAAATCCGAATTCTCCACTCAACGACAATGAACTTTGCAGGGAAGTGTTGGACATTTACGAATCGATTGAAGATTTCCCCAACTCGCGCACGATTCACGCTGGAGGCATTTTGATTTCCGAAGAACCCATCACTACTTACACTTCACTCGATCTTCCTCCAAAAGGATTTCCAACCACACAATTCGATATGTATCTAGCTGAAGATATCAATTTCGAAAAGCTCGATATTCTTTCCCAACGTGGAATCGGTCACATCAAGGAATGCGCTGACATTGTCAAGCAGAATCGTGGAATTACCGTTGATGTTTTTGCTTTCGACAAATTCAAGAAAGATGAAAAAGTCCGAGAGCAATTGTATTCTGGTGATACGATTGGTTGTTTTTATGTCGAGAGTCCTGCTATGCGTGGCCTATTGAAGAAATTACATTGTGATAATTACATCACACTTGTTGCGGCAAGTTCCATCATTCGTCCAGGTGTTGCGAAAAGCGGAATGATGAAGGAATACATTCATCGTTTTCATCACCAGAATGATTTCAAGTATTTGCATCCTGTGATGGAAGAACAATTGAAGGAAACGTATGGTGTGATGGTCTTTCAGGAAGATGTCTTGAAAGTCGGACATCATTTCGGTGGATTGGATTTGGCTGATGCGGATGTGTTGAGAAGAATGATGAGTGGTAAAAGCAGAAACAAAAAACACCTCGAGGAAATTCAGGAAAAATATTTTGCGCATTGCTTGAAACAAAATTATCCGGAAGGATTGGCAAAAGAAGTTTGGCGACAGATAGAATCATTCGCCGGATACAGTTTTTCAAAAGCGCATTCCGCTTCGTACGCTGTGGAATCGTATCAGAGTTTGTATTTGAAAACGCATTACCCAATGGAATTCATGGTTGCCGTGATCAACAACTTCGGTGGATTTTACAACACGCGTGTGTATGTGAACGAAGCGCGGAAGACAGGCGCTAACATTCATTTGCCGTGTGTGAACAAGAGCACCTACTTCACGACGATTTACGACACCGACATTTATCTCGGATTTGTTCACATCAAAAGTCTCGAACAAAAAATTGCACAGGAAATTGAAATCGAAAGACAAAATGGAATTTTCGCAAGCCTAGAAGATTTCATTCGCAGAACCTCTGTGAGTCTCGAACAATTAATCATTCTCATTCGCATAGATGCACTCCGTTTCACGGGAAAGAACAAACGGCAATTGCTTTGGGATGCACATTTGCAATTCAACGAAAAAAGTTACGCGAGTAAAACAATGCTCTTCACCGTCACCAGTAAAACCTACGAGCTTCCCCATTTTGAAATCAATCCAATCGAAAATGTATATGACGAAATAGAATTGTTGGAATTCCCTGTAACCATGTCCTACTTCGATTTGCTGAAAACAAAAAAACGTGGCGATTATATGGCCATAGATTTAATGCAGAACGTTGGAAAGAAAATACGCATCATGGGTTCCTACGTCACCTACAAAGGTGTGCGCACCGTGCGAGGCGATTACATGGCATTCGGAACTTTTCTCGACGAGAACGGCGATTTTTTCGACACCGTAAATTTTCCACCAAGTCTGAGCAAATTCCCTTTCAGTGGAACTGGCGTTTATTTGATTCTAGGAAAAGTGGTGGAGGAATTTGGCTTTCCCTCTATCGAGGTGGAGAAAATGGCAAAGCTTCCAATTTTTCCAGATCCGAGAATTTAAAATAATTCAAAATTTAGAATTTCCCGTAGGGATTCCTATGGAACAAAATTCAAAATTATTTCCTACTTCACCTTATCCAACATCTTCCTAGTCACTTTCACAACAAGAGAACGTGGAGCAAACTTTATCATGTTGGTCAAAAAGGAATTCAGTATGCCATGAACTGCAACAGCTTTCCCCTTCATCATCGCCGCATAGCCAAATTCAGCAACCTCTTTCGATGTCGCAATATTTTTTCCTTTGAATAATTTGCTTTTTTCCAATGAAGCTGCAGCCATGAATCCACTTTCAGTTGCGCCTGGACAAAGTGCAGTTACAGTAATTCCCATATCGAGAACTTCATTGCCGATCGCTTCAGAAAAACTCAACACATAAGCTTTCGTTGCAAAATAAACAGCCATGCTAGGACCAGGTTGAAAAGCAGCAGTCGATGCTACGTTCATGATTTTTCCAGAACCATTCGCAACCATGTCTTTCAAAAACAATTTGCAAAAATTCGTAAGTGTGAAAATGTTCAAATTAATCATGTGCGATTCCTTCACCCAATCTGCCTCGTAAAACATTCCATAATCACCGAAACCTGCATTGTTAACAAGATATTCAATCTGAATATCTTGCTGCTTCAATTCATCATAAACATCCTGAGCGGAATTTTGTTCCGACAAATCTTTCGCAATGACATAAACGGAAATCTTGAATTGATGCTCTAATTCCTTTTTCAATTCATCCAATTTTGATTTGCGTCTTGCAACCAAAACCAGATTATTGCCTTTTGAAGCATGAACTCTTGCCAACTCCATCCCGATTCCACTCGATGCACCGGTAATCAATGCTACCTTTTTCATAATGCTTTTTTTTAAATTCTTTATCTAATACTTTTATTCTCAATCAAAACAAATACTTCACACCAAGAAAAACATCTTGTCGCCATTCATGCGTTTGCATCTTATAGATACTCAAATAGCTAACTTCCTCTCGAAGAAAAATAGAAATACTGTTGCTTGCATGAACAGAAAACTCAGGTAAAAGTGCAAGTGAAATGCCATTGGAATAAAAGCGTGTCCACAAAGGCATGTCCAAATATATTTTTTTATAATTACCATGAAAGGACAAACTGAAAATTGGTTCAACACTACTTGTTGCAAAACTACGTGGATCACCAACAAAGCGCAAACGTACATCCGCTCCTAAGCCTGTTGAAAAATAAAGAGGTTTCATCTCCTTTGTGAAATAATATTCAGCTTGTGGCGTAAAATCATAAGCACTCTTGCTGAAAAAGTAAAGTGTTCCATAAGAACGAAGCCTTGCTGAAAACTTCACATTCGCCTTTTTCAAAAGTGGAGAAACATATTTCAGATTGGTGATCGGATACAAATACCGGTTGCGGAAACTTCCAAAGTCAATGGAAAACTGCGGATTGGAAAAGTCCGATTTTTCTTGTGCAAATGCAGATTGAATCAACAGGAAAAAAAAGAAGAACGAGATCACTTTTTTCATGGAGCAACTTCACTATAAGAGGATCCAACTTTTATCTCATCAAAATAAATGACATTCGTGTGCAAGGGTTGATCCTTTCCGCGATATTGCCCAAACTTGAAATAGTTCCCATCACGTGTGTAGAGATTTCGCTTGTAATATTTATTATCGGTTCCATTAAATGGTGTAAAAACATTTCCATTCAACCATGCCTCAATGAAAGCAGCAGCATCATCACACCAATAAATGTGAAAAACCAAATCATACCATTGTCCTTTATTGATCGTTTGTGCATTGCCCACCAAAAAAGTTTGGTTACTTGAATTAGGATTATCATTCATTCGCAATTCAAATGTGCCATTAACATACGTGAGTTGAACAGGTGGAGGGGACCCATGTAACACAGGACTTGGTTCCCAATTTTCACCTTGTAAATAATTCGGCAAATCCTGCCATTGACAAACCAAATTATATTGGTTATCGGAATAGGAAGTGTCAATCATTACACTGAATCCATAATATACATCGGTTTTATATTTCGCACAGTTGTAAACAGAAAGCTCAGTGCGATAACCATTAAAAATATAATTATCGGGACGCAAAGTGTTTTTCAATGCATGATTTCCCTTGCGAACCGGGTTATTCACAATAATTGTATTGACATTCGTGTCCACAACCAAAAAATGAAAACCACTCAAATTTCCATTTTCAAAATCACCAATGAAGTGATCGAATGATTGATTTGGCTCTGCAGTTGAAACTTTGCCACAGGAAGCCATAAATATAACTGTCAGTAAAAACAGAAATGCTGTTTTTGTTTCATTCATGCTCCGCATAAAATTTGTATTCATTTGCATCTGCGTTGCAGGTATTTTTGCTTTCCGAAAAGTACCAATTCAAGAGCAGAGAAACAACATTAATAATTCCCGAATTTCAGACACAAATTTTCTTACTTTCATATTCCAATTTCTACAAAACAGATTAATAATTTATTCATCATTAATTCTCATGTGTTACCACGTTTCCATTCCCGACAAGGCACAGCTTGAAGAATTTCTCGGTCTCGGTGTGAACGTGAATGATTGGACAACTTTCTACCATCACCTCTCCGCATTTTCATTCGCAAAAATACCTGTCATGACGCAGGAAGATCATACACGCGTGCAAGCAATTCGCTGGGGATTGATTCCACATTGGTGCAAGGATGAAACACAAGCGAAAGAATTGATGGGAATGACCTTGAATGCAAAATCAGAAACTATTTTCGAAAAACCATCTTTCAAAAGTTCCATCGAACATAAACGTTGTCTCATTTTTGTCAATGGCTTTTTTGAATGGAGAGACTTCAACAAAAAGAAATATCCCTATTTCATCACCATGAAAAATCAAAAGGTTTTTGCAATGGGAGGAATCCATGAATCATGGGTAAATAAAGAAACGGGTGAAATCATCAATACGTGTTCGATTGTTACTACCCCATCAAACGAATTGCTTTCGAAAATCCACAACATCAAATTACGAATGCCTTTGATCTTCACAAAAAACAAAATGATGGAGTGGCTAAATAATGGTTTGGCAAAGGAGCAAATACAAAAATTGCAGAACCCTCTCGAAGATGGTCTATTGGAAGCTACAAGCATTTCGAAATTGATCACTTCTCGAAAAGAGGAAACAAATGTTCCTGAAGTGAAAATAAGGTTTGATTATCCTGAGTTGGAAAAAATATAAACGATTGGGGCGTGTCCCCCACAGTACTGTGGGGGTCGGGCTATCCGTTCCAAGTCCTCTCCCAATCCCAACAGCATTGTTGGGATTGGGAGGATCCGGGCTTTCCTCTTCTATCCCTCACGCAAAAAGCCAACGATCCCATAACTAATTCGCTGAAAAACCAAACACAAAAAAAACAGATCAAACATTAGAACACCATAGTGTCAACCAAGCATTTTTCCACATAATTTCGCTATTTTGCACCCGCTTAAATAACTAATTCCCACTCTCAAAACTTTCTCTTATGATCAAAATGACAATTGGTACCGCCCCTACAAATAATATTGTACTTAATCATCCTTCGGTATCTCCTGTTCATTTGGAAATTGTTCAGGATGATCAAGGGAATTTTTTACTGACAGATTATAATTCCCAATATGGCACTTTTGTAAATGGTTATCGCGTGCAAGGAATTGTGCAGTTGCGCCCAACCGATGTTGTCAATGCAGGACAAGTTCCATTGCCTTGGAGAAATTATTTTATGTATCAAACTCCACCACCAAATACCAATCAAGCACCACAAACAAATTATGTTCCTCCTGTTTTTAGTGCAACACAAAACCCACAATATGGCACAATACCAACTGACACAAATATGCCTCCGGTACAAAAGCCAAAAAACAAAAAGAAAATAATTGCTTTAGTTGGGGGAAGTGTTTTACTCGTCGTGCTGATTATTATAGCCTTCCTCTATTTCTACACCAGACCATCCTACGTTCATCTGAAATACATTCCATCAAATGCATTTGTAGTATCCTCCATCAATTTCAAAAACATTTCAGAAAAAATTGATGTAGACAAAATGCAGAAGCTTGATTTTTACATGGACATGAAAGATCACGCGAGAGATGAGAATGAAATTTTGTCGAAAGCAATGAGTGAACCATTATCCTCAGGTGTAGATATATTTTCACAGCCCTATGCTTTTGCCTGTTTTGAAGGCAACGATTCCCCACAATTCAGCGGCGGAATTGTATTTTCCATTAAGAACGAAGATGATTTTCACAAATTCGTAATGCGTCTTTCAAAAAATGGTGACATCCGCTCAACAGGTAACTATAATTATTTAGATCTTGAAAGTGGTTCTTGTATTGCTTGGAATAAAGCCGGTGGAATAATTTACTATTCCGATCGTTCCAGCTCTAGAAAGGAAAATTATTGCAAGAGTCTTTTGGAACAAGATGCCGATGCAAGTATTCTTTCCGTGGAATCATTCGATAAATTCAAGAATGCCAAATACGATATTGGATTCTTTGTGAATTTCGATGGAATTCATTCCATTCCAGGCGTTACACTACCTTCCTATATGCGTGGCGCAAGTACAATGGCTACAATTGATTTTAATGATGGAAAATTATCTTATGCTTCAGAATTTTTTCCTTCGAAATCAAATACATCAGCCAACACATCCAATTTCTTCGGCCAAAAAGGAATCAACGATGAACTCAAAAATTCCATCCCAGGAAATGCTTATGGTGTTGCAACAATGTCAATCGATTTGAAAGCACTTTATGACTATATGAACAAAGACTCAAAAATGTCTGAAGGACTTGACGAAATGGCAAGAGAACTTGACATCGATCGAACACAACTTGCAGGTATTTTATCGGGTGAAGCTTATTTAGCTTTGGCTGATATAAAACAAACTGTCAAGGAAAAACAAGACATGGTTTATGATTATGAATCAGATCAATTTTCCTATACCACAATTCTTGACACAGTTGTTGCTCCTTCATTGATTTTTGGAATAACAGTAAATGATACCAAAACAATCGATAGAATCATCAATCGATCAAATCCAACAGATACAACTGATGGAATAAAATCTTGGGATCTTTTTATGATGGGAAATTATTACATGACACATCATGGCGCCAATTATTTTTTCAGTAATGATTTTGATATTGCACAACAATTGAATTCAAATATCAAAGCAACAAATCCGCTAACACCAAAGATGTCAGATGTTATTTCCAATGATCCTTTGTACACCTACTTCAATTTGAATATCACAAAATACCCTGCTGTTCTCCCGCAATATTTGGAATCAAAAATGGGAAAAAGGGAAAATGAGATATTCAATACGTTAATTTCCATGTTCGATTATGTAGAATTAACAGGCAATGGCGTGAAACAAAATCTGGATGTTTATTTTACAGACAAAGGAAATTGCCTGAATACATTTATGAAAGTTGGCAATGATATTTATGTCCAAAATATGCACAGATAAAATGATTGCAAATTCCAAATGAAATCTGCTAAGCGGCAAGAATGAAAAACACTCAATTCGACATAGTTATAATTTAACATGTCGGACTGAGTGTTTATTGTTTACTGTAATCTATCTGTCTTGAATTAGAATTCCCTTACAAAAACTGGAATGAAGTCTTGGTAATTTATTTCAGAAAAACCTTGCACTTTTCTGATATTGCATTTTTGTCGAGATCGCTCGTGTCAATAATCAATTCCTTATCGCAAGGATTATCCTGAATGAATTTATTTATCAGAATTCCTTTTGAAATATTTTTAAATCCTTCCTTGCGTTCAGCCAATCGCTTCTGCAAAACAGGTTCATTTACTAAAAGTGATATAACTGTATAATTAATTCCTTTAACCTTTTCAAGAAACCATTCCAATTTTTCGGGCAAGAACATATCTACAATAATAATTGGAGATCGTTTCAATTCCAAAAATTTCTTCGCGCTAGACGCAATCACATCCAATGCCACTAAATGCTGATGCTCATCTTCCCAATTCACATCGTTCATCATACCACGAAAATTGTCTACCTCAAGCAAAACGCCAGCAGGATAACTTTTCTTCAAGCGTCTTCCCAGAGAACTTTTACCTGAACCTGGTGTGCCACGAATGATAATTAGTTCCATTTTAAATTAATTACATTTTTGCAACAAAAATTAAAGTTTTTTATTTCACAAATACCCACGCATCTAATTTATATTTCGTTTTAACTTGCAATTGCAAGTCCATCAAATCATTTTGATTTTCAGCATTTCCTATCGAAACATAATACAATTCATTTTCCGCTACGAAAATTTGAGAATCCATTCCTCTACTCTTCCATAATTTATTAAAATTGGTCGCGTTTTCTTTCGAACGGAATACACCAGCAATCAAATGGCAATGTCCTGATATTGGTTTTGAAATGACAATCGGTTTATCTACTAAAATAGGCTTGTCTTTTATTACAACCTGCACTTTTGGTTCCTGAATCGCAGCAACAAGATCGGGTTTCGGATGATCAATAATTCTCTTCTTAGCATTAGGAATTGCCAATGAAGCAAAAGACTTATTGGCTTTTGGTACATAAAGAATTTCCTTCTTCTCTTTTTGAACAACAACAGCAACTTTTTCTATTGCTTTATTTGAATCTGCACCTTTGCTAATAGGTACAATAGCACATTTATTGGTGTCGCCAAAACAATATAAGTATCCATCACGTGAAGCTATATACACACGTCCATTATCCGCAACAGGACTTGACTCAAAATCGTTGACAAAAGTTTCCATCAATTTGAATTTGCCAGAAGCGTCATAAGAAAATAAATTTATCCCATTATAACCCGCAGCAACCAATTTATTCTTCGTAAAAACAGGAGTTGAAATGGATGGTCCAATAGGATAGCGAAATTCTAAAACTGGAGTTGGGTATTTTGTTTTTCCATCTGGCCCAAAAACAGAAGTGTCTGCCTTTATGTTGTCATATTGTACAACACATAAATTCCCATCAATTCCTGTAAACGCTGCCATCTTTGGAAATGAACCATCATTATAAGCATCATTCACCGAAACACTTCCGATCACACCTCCTTCCCAATCTGCAAAATGAATGTCTCCCGTTGGATAATACCAATCCACGCAAGAAGAAACAGCTCGACGTGGATTCAGTTTGAAAATCCCACCTTTACCTGAAATATATTGTTTCTCCACTTCCACGAGGATACATGAATCTGAAGTAACAACAGGCGTTCCGTCCATATCAGATCCAATGAAAAAATCCCAATCCATGACTTTCGTTCGAACATTATAACCATAAACATGCCCAGAACCTGCAGTGATGTAAATATGATCACCAATACGTGCAGGAGAACTTTCTGTCACCAGATTTCCCCCATGATGGGCATTGTCCTCCGCATTATATAAGGGTAACTCGGCATAAATAGTTGGATGATTCAAAGAATCCTCATTCACCACAATTTTCCCTGGATCAAAGCGAACAAATTTCCCATTTTCCAAACCGATGTATGCCGTATCAGAAAAAATCAAAGCAGATGCATCACAATCGCGACTGTAACTTGCAGTGTGCGTCACATTCATTCTCCACAATTCTTTTCCTGTAAAAAAAGATACTGCGCGAAAACTGGAACAATTGTCACTCTCCATGGAATTCTGCACACCCTTGCGACTGCCTTGCAAAATCACAATTCTATTCAAGGGATTTTTTGCACTGTCATTTACCCAAATCGTTCCTGTGCCTTTTAGAATATCATCATATTCGTAATTCCAAATAACTTCTCCAGTGGAAGCATCAATTTTTTTTAGATGATGGTCAAATGCACCTTGAATCAAATAGGTCTTGTTGTTTTCTTTTACAACCAAGGGTTGCCCTGTCCATCCTGCTCCAAACCAAGTCTCCAATCCTTTTTTTGCATTAACAATGGTTGTGCCTTTTCCAAGAAAGGTTTTCCAAATGATATTCAAGCCATTTCCGATACTGTCACCATAATAATTGCGTGATCCATTACCCAGAAATGTTCCTACCCTAATTTGAATGGAATCGGGAATCACCAATTTTATTGGAACTGAAGGCTTGTTGCTTTTTATTACAACTTTATCCGGATTCTTTCCCGATAAATAAACACATAAAGTTTCTATCCCGAATAAAATAACGAGAAACAAAATTATTCGCAGAAAAAAAACTATTGAAAATCGCATTCTGGATACCCTATTTGCTTCAATGGAAACATTCAAAGTTAGGAAAACGAAGCCAAATGGCATTTGTGCAAGTATCAAAGGCGATTATGTACATTCGTTATGAACTAAACAAACAACATGGCACACATTGCTAATGTCGCATTACAGATTATTCCTAAAGCGACAGGAAAAGAAATTTATCCAATCATCGATAAGGCAATTGAGGTGATTCAAAAATCAGGTTTGAAATATAAAGTTTGTCCTTTTGAAACGGTTATGGAAGGACCATACGATAAAATTCTTACGGTCATAGAAGATGCGCAACAAGCTTGTTTCATTGCTGGTGCTGAAGAAGTATTGGTTTATGTAAAGATTCAGCGCCGACCAAATGCCGATGTTTTTATGGAGGAAAAAACAGGAAAATACGAGAAGAATTGATTGGTGAATAAAAAATAATATTGTCTTTTAGCACAATTAGCAATGGGCGTGCCCTACGGTCGGGCTATCCGTTCCAAGTCCTCAGCCGCAGTGTCGGGTTTGAAAACCCAACACCGCGTCTTCCGGGCTTTTCTCTACTATCCCTCACGCAAAAAATAACCCCAACCTAACAGGTTGGGGTGGAAATACTTTTCAAATTGGAAACAAAATTTCAAAATATTATTCTGGCAAAAGCAACTTTTTAATCCGCTTAATTGGTCCACCACAAAAACTTTCATGACAAGTAACACATGCTTTCACAACTGAATTGTAATTATGATTTTTTGTTTCTGCTGTTGATGAATAATAATCTTTTACACTCGCCAAATACTTTTGAGCCAGTGGATCAAAAACCGTTAAGTCTAAATTTGGATCAGTCTTCTTTGCAGTGAGTATCGTTGCAATGTTATCAGGCAAAGGACGAACTTCACGATGATTCAAAATACCCTGTTTGGCAGAATCGAGACCCGCGGCCATTTTCCGCATTAGAATAGCCAACTCACTGTTTCCATTCGGATTCACTGAATCCATTTTGCATGCCGATCCTTTTTTCTCAGCTTCTTCCCCACCCGCTCCATTACAGGAAGCAATACAAACACCTAACAAGAAAATAAATACTGCTAGCCTAGCCATTTCGAAGTCCTAATTATTAATTCTTAATTCTTAATCAATACACCACGAGCCTCAAAAGAAACCGACACTTCAGGTTCTGTAATTTTGGCAATTTCCTCTTTCGATTTTCCACCATCTTCTGCATAATGGCGAAGCATGGCAACTGTTGTGGTATCGTTGTAAGCATAACCATCAATAACTACCGTTTTTCCTGCAGCATCTTTAGGAACGAAAAAAGCGTAGTCTTTAAAGGTAACACGCATGGTTTCAGAATCTGGTAATTGAATTTGCATCCAGCAACCTTTTTTCTGACACACTTCCATGATTTTTCCTTCCACCACCATTGCAGCAGAATCTTGCTTGCCAAGTTTCGCTTTCACTTCTGATGCTTTGATTGCACCAGCAGGTGAAATGGAATCACCATAATAAGCTCCTTGAATGGAATCTTTTTTTGCTGAATCGGAATTAGATTTTCCTGCATTGGAATTTCCGCAAGATGTTAATGTGAAGATCGCCGCAGCGAAAAGAATTGAAATGTTTTTCATCGGTTTTAAAATTTACGCAAATATAAGAATTGCTAAATACCTCAAACATTTCAATGAAACCTACCAAATGAAAACTATGATTTAAAACAATTTCCTCAATTCACTTTTAAGCACTTTTCCCATCGAATTCATTGGGAGCGAATCCTGAATTTTCAGCACTGTTAATAATTTATAATTCGCCAATTTGTCTTTCATCCATTCTCGAATTTCTTCCAAATTCACTTGTAAATTGTTTTTCAAAACTACTGCGGCTGCAATCACTTCGCCATATGTTTCGTCTGGTAATCCTAAAACACAACATTCTCCAATAGCGGGATGTTGCAACAAAACAGCTTCAATTTCCAAGGAGGAGATTTTATATCCGCCACTTTTAATGATATCAGTAGATAATCTTCCAACAATTTTATAATTCCCATTCACCTCGGTAACCAAATCGCCAGTCTTGAACCATTCATCCTCGGTAAAACTTTTTTTCGTTTCCGAATTTTTCTTCCAATATTCCTTAAAAATATTTGCACCTCGCACTTCCAATTCCCCAATAACAGAATCGGAACTCTCCTCTGCATTCACCATCCTCACTTCCATTCCTGGCAATGGTTTTCCCACAAACCCTGCAATTCTTTCACCCTGCAATGGATTCGACAAAACCATTCCTGTTTCTGTCATTCCATAACGTTCCAATAAAATGTGTCCGGAAATTGTTTTCCATTTTTCTAAAACGGAAACAGGTAATGCGGCAGAACCAGAAACCATCAATCGGAATGGTGAGCAGGACTCTGAATATTTTATTTTCGTAGTATCTCCAACACTTTCCCAATAAGAAATCATTTTGGAATATACTGTTGGCACTGCCATGAACAAGGAATATTTTCCATTCACAATTTTCTCCCAAACAATTTTCGCATCAAATTTTGGAAGCATTTCACAATGCGCTCCTGCACTCAGTGCGCAAAAAAGTTTATTGATAATTCCATGCGTGTGATGCAGTGGAAGAAAATGCAAAATGGAATCTTCATCAGTCCATTCCCAAGCTTCCACCAAACACGAAATTTGAGACGCAAGCGATGCATGCGTATGAACAACTCCTTTTGGTTTTCCTGTAGTACCACTAGTGTAAAGCATCAAGGCATTGTCGGAAGGTTTTGGATAATCCCAATTGTAAGGAACAGGTTCTTTCGGAGGAGAATCAGCAATCAATTTTTTCTTTTGACAAACTATTCCATCCAACAAATGAATAAGATCAGGATGTACCAAAATTATTTTCGCACTACTGTCCTCAATAACATGTTCCAATTCCGCCTTCGGATGATCAATACAAAGTGGAACCATCATTGCACCGCTCATCATTCCTCCCAGCATACCAGAAACGTATGATAATCCAGGAGGTGCAAGCAAACAAATCCGCTCGCCTTTAAAAGATTGGTGATTTAGTATTTCCGCAGCAACAAATTGCGCCGTTCTAAAAACTTCATCAGAAGTATAAGAACCGTTTTTGTCTGTAAGAATTTTTTTTCGAGGAAAATCAACTACTACTTCTGAAAATCTTTCTGGAAAGGTCATGGTGTATGAATTCCTATTTGTAAATTATTTTCTAATAAGAAATTCCACCCGCTGCGGTTCAGTTTTCAGATTCTGAACATTGAGAGGTTGTCGTAAAAATTCAACTTCAATCGTATTTCCTTTCGGATCCACTTTGGAATAATCTGCAACAATGCGAAACATATCCGAAGTGATTGTAGCGTAGTCCTGAATTGGAACTTGAAAAATCACATCCACTTTATCAGGAAATGTTTTGAGGATAATATTCGGTGGGACATTTATGGATTCAACAGGAATACTGAATTTTTTTTCCGTGTATTGTCCAACAGGAACAATGAGATTTACTTTCGATGGATAAACTATTAATTGTTTTAAGTCGACAGGAAGAATTAATTGAACCGACTCATTCACGGCATGGTTCAAGCCAATATAACTTTTGGGTTCTGTTTCAATCCAATTTATTCTTTTCACCAGCGCTTCTGCCCCACTCACCAATACAAATTGAGGATATGTTTTTATGCTATCTCCTAATCTAAAAAGTGGAGCACATTTTATGGTTACGTGCGGTCGAACAGGAATTCTTTTCTCGGCTCTGCCTTCAAAACTCAAAACAATCGTATCGGGCATCACACGAAGAATTTGCAAACCATGTCCTACCGATCCTTCTATTCGATCTGAATGGGAATTGGTAGCAAGTGCAAAATCTCCACCACCAAGTGAACGTGCGTCACGTGCATCAAGATCAAGTGAACTTGATTTGTGGGTAAATTGGTAGGCTAAAATTGTAAATCCACTACCAATCACTTTTGCATCGATAGAATCGGGAAGGTCAACTGCAATTAATTTCTGTTCTGGTAAATGAGAATAGGAAACCGGAACACGAATCGTGATTGTATATTCTTTTGAAAGCGAATGGAGCAACCAAAAAACTCCAGCAACAAAAAGACAAATCACATAAGAAGAAACACGTCTGCTCAGAAAAGGAGATTTCCGTGAATGCTTATCTTTTATGATGGAATCTTTTTCAGCCAAGTTGATTGGAAGATTTCAAACTACAAAAGACCGAATATCAATTGCATTTTTTTAGTTATAGCAACTGATAATCGGTAATTGGTAATCCAATTTATTAATCTTTCTTATCGGAAATCAAATCGTCTGTCTCTGCATTGAATATTTTGGAATTTTCAAGAGAGATTGCCGACTTAAGAATTTGCAAACGATTTCCACCTTCAACTTCAATTAGAAAAGACTTCGCACGAACTTCCAATACTTTTCCGCAGATTCCACCGATGGTGACAATCTTTGTGCCTTTTCCAATTTCACTCAAGAAATTAGTTTGTTCTTTTTGCTTTTTCATTTGCGGACGCATCATGAAAAAATAAAACACAACAACTACAAGACCGATCATGAGGAAACTGCTCATTCCTTGGCTTCCGAAAAGTCCGCCGCCGCCAGCTGCTGGAGTTGTTGCTGCTTGCAATAAAATTTGATGAAATGACATAGAGTGGTTTTAGATTAAATTAATTGCCTGTGCCGCCACGTTCAACCGGAACGAGCACTTCAGCATGAATTGTGATTACTTTGGTATTTGGGGTACAATTTGTAGTGAGTGTGACTGTCTTTTCTTGAACACCATGTTTTCCTTCACTGTTGAATTCAACATTGATCACTTCTTCTTGACCTGGTGCAACTGGCTTGTGAGGATAAACTGGAACTGTGCAACCACAACTTCCATGCGCTTCGGAAATAATAAGGTCAGAACCTCCAACATTTTTGAATTTGAAAGCATAACTCACTTTTTCACCTTGTGAAATTTTTCCGAAATCATGCTCTTCGATTTCAAATTTCATAACTGGATCTTTTCCAGAAGGAGTAGTACCACTTGCTGTAGTGGTGATGTCCACCAAATCAGTTGTTATTTTATCGCTTTTCGGTGCACAGGAAGAAATTCCTGCGGCAATGACGAATGCTAAAACGAAAATGTAAACGGTCTTCATGTAAATTATTTTATGCGACTACTAAATTACGAGGGAAATATCAATTTCCGTTTGTTTTGCTTTTAAATTGGTAATTGGCAATCCGTAATTGGTAATTTTTAACTATTCCATCAGTCCGCGGCCTGTTTTTTTCATGGTTCCGTCCTTCTTGAAATCCATGACAATTTTATCCAGAATCCCATTAATGAATTGTTTGGATTTGGGCGTGCTGTAGGTTTTTGAAATTTCAATGTATTCGTTCAAAGTCACTTTCACAGGAATGCTTGAAAAATGCATTAATTCTGAAATAGCCATTTTCATCAGAATCACATCCATCACAGCAATACGATCCACTTCCCAATTTTTTGTTTTTTCAGAAATCAACTTCTCACAAAGATCATTGTCGATAATGGTCTTGCGAAAAAGATCAAGGATGAATTGCTTGTCATCTTCTGGATCTTTGAACAAAGGTGCTAATTGCGGTTCGTGCAATTCATTGCCAGTTTCCAAAGTCTTGATAATGGAAGGTGCAACGGCCATGTTCAGATCACCGGGCCAATGCATGTTTTTTTCTTCAAGAAATTGTTCGGTGGAATCATCATCAGCAATAAAAGTTTTGAAAAGCTCAATGATGAAATCCTGATCACGTTTGTAGGAATCAACTTCAGAAGACATGTAGGCCTTGTATTCGTCCCACACTTTTATTTGTTCCCACATTTTGCGCACCAATGACATTTCATCATCCGTTTGCCAGGTGAGTTTGCGATTATTCGCTTCTACATGCAGTCTGTTATGATTGACCAGCTGCGCAATCACCCGATTATTTACAAAACGCAAATTTGGATCGAGCTCCTCTGCCGTAGGCAAATGCTTTTCTTTCCCAATATCAATTCGGTTGGATGCTACACGTTGCAACTCCTCGAAAATGAGCAGCAGGTAAATGTAAAGTTCATAGGTCTTGTCAATACTTCGCAACAATTCCCTTTCACCACGAGGCATATTAGCATCATCACTCTGGAAAAATCCATAAAGTGCTTGCATAGCCTGAATACGCAGGTATCTTCTATTCAACATACTACTTCGCTTTTTGTTTTAACAACATACACTATCATTGAATCAGAATTTTACAAAAGTATAATTCAGAATTGTAAGAGATTTGTAGTACTTAATAGTTACAAAAAAAGAACTGAAAAATAATCCTTCTCCTAACGTTTGGTGCGCAAATGCGCAATCGCAGCGATACGAGCCTCAGCGGTACGATTTGCAGCCATGAACGTAGGGATATTTTCTTTTTTAGCAAGTGCAAAGATGGCTGCAGTTGTATGATAAATATTCTCCGTCTGCGCCATCGCGTTATCACGACCATATTTTGCAACTTCAGAATAAACATTGATCAATCCACCAGCATTCACAACATAATCAGGAGCGTAAATGATTCCCTTTTCCATCACTATTTTCCCGTGAACATTTTCATCGGCCAATTGGTTATTTGCTGCTCCACAAATAATGGAACATTTCAAACGTGATAGCGAATCGTTATTGACAGTGGCTCCCAAAGCACACGGCGCATAAATATCCATATCCAAATCAAGAAACTTGTCGCCAGCAACAACTTCAACTGTTGGATGAAGCTTTATTACCTCTGCAATTTTGTCTTCGTAAATATCTGTAATGGTAACCTTTGCTCCTTCTTTCATTAAATAATCTACAAGTGCAGCACCAACATGACCAACGCCTTGCACTCCCACTTTTTTACCAGCTAAAGAATCATTTCCCCAACGCTCTTTTGCAGAAGCCTTCATTGATACATAAACGCCATATGCAGTAACAGGTGAAGGATCGCCACTGCCACCTAATGCTGGGGGAATTCCAGTTACATGTTTTGTTTCCATGAAAACATGTTCCATGTCTTTTGTACCTATTCCAACATCTTCTGCAGTAATGTATTTTCCATTCAAACTATTTACAAACTTTCCGAAACGACGCATCATTCCTTCGGTTTTTTGTGTGCGAGAATCACCAATGATAACAGCCTTTCCTCCACCCAAATTCAATCCAGCAACCGCAGCTTTATAGGACATTCCTCTGGAAAGACGAAGCGCATCGGTCAATGCTTCAGCTTCTGTAGCATAAGGCCACATTCTTGTACCACCAAGCGCTGGTCCGAGAACCGTATTATGAATAGCAATAATTGCTTTAAGACCAGTTACGTTGTCGTTACAAAAAACAACATTCTCATGATCAAAAGTGGACATTTGTCCGAGAGGTCCGTTCGCAGCTAAAGCCGCTTTTGTTTCGTTTGCTGTCAACATGTGTTAAGGTTGAAAGGTTTCCCTGATGAAATACTTAAGTTTGTGTCGGATTTGTTCCGAGGGCACAAAAATAGCGGTTTTTTAAGACCAAACGCTCTGTTGATTATTCTAAAATAAACTGTGAAAGCATTAGCCCGTCTCAATAAATTCTTTTGGAAATACCGATTGCGGTTCTTTTCAGGAATACTCTTCATCCTCATTTCGACTTACTTCAGCTTACGCCCTATTGATTTGGTCGGTCGTGGACTTGATTTTGCAAAATTTGCTTCTGTCCATAATTTGAATCGTGATGTGGTAGTACATATTCTGCTTCAGTTTGGAATGGAAATAATTCTTTACACACTTGCCTACGGATTTTTCCTTTTTCTGAATCGGCAAACCATTATTGTCATGTCGCGATTAATTGAATTTGACATGAAAAATGAAGTGTTCGAACAATATCAAAAACTTGATCAGAAATTTTACAAGACCAATAATACAGGCGATTTAATGAATCGCATCAGTGAGGATATTGGTCGTGTACGAATGTATGTAGGGCCAGCCGTGATGTACGCAACAACAACTTTGATCACTTTGATCATGACCATTTATTTTATGTTCCGTGCCGATCTTGAATTTTCACTTTATGTTCTTGCGCCTCTCCCCGTACTCGCATTCTCCATTTATTATGTAAGTAATCTCATTAATAAAAAAAGTTTAAAGGTTCAAGAACAACTTTCACTGCTCTCCACATCTGCACAGGAAACATTTTCTGGGATTCGTGTCGTGAAAGCTTTTGCGCGGGAAGAAACAATGCAGGAACGATATGCTGCTGATTCGAATGAGTATTTGAAACGCAATATGTCATTGGCAAAAACGGAATCACTATTCCAGCCATTCATGATGTTGTTAATTGGTGTGAGTATCATTATCACCATTTTCATTGGTGGCTCAAAGGCAATTGATGGAAAAATAAGCGAGGGAATGATTACTGCGTTCGTACTTTTTGTCATTCGTCTCACTTGGCCAATTGCTTCTTTGGGTTGGGTGACATCACTCGTTCAACGTGCGGCGGCATCGCAACAACGCATCAATGAATTTCTTCAAACAAAATCAGAAATCGTAAATCCTACTGAAGAGGCCTTAAATCTGAAAGGAAAAATCGAATTCAAAAATGTTTCTTTTGTTTATCCTGATTCAGGTGTGAAAGCTTTGAATGAACTTTCCTTCCTTGTGGAACCGGGACAATCGGTTGCATTTGTAGGAAAAACTGGCTCTGGAAAATCCACCATTGCAACATTAATGGTTCGACTCTTTGATGCGAGTTCTGGTGAAATAAAAATTGACAACAAAGACATTCGAAAAATAAATCTGGATGAATTGCGCGATCGTACAGGTTATGTTCCGCAAGAAGTTTTTCTTTTTTCCGAAACCATTGCAGGGAATATTGGATTCAGCGCACATGATTTGCGTGAAATTGAAAGCAACCGTTCCGCAATAGAACAAGCGGCAAAAGATGCGGCCGTTTATTCCAACATCATGGAGTTTCCGGAAAAATTTGACACGCTTGTTGGAGAACGTGGTGTTACACTTTCAGGCGGACAACAACAACGCATTTCCATTGCAAGAGCCATTTTAAAACAACCACAGATTCTGATTTTTGATGATTGCCTTTCCGCAGTTGATACCGAAACAGAAGATGAGATTCTAGGAAATCTTCGAAGGATCATGAAGGGAAAAACTACAGTGATTATTTCCCATCGTGTTTCTTCTGTTAGAAATGCAGATCAAATTATTGTTTTGGATGAAGGCAAAATGGTGGAATCAGGAACACATGCTTCATTGATCGAACAGAATGGCGTTTATAGGGAATTGTATAGGAAGCAAGTGGAAGAATTGAAGGGGAAGTGATTTCAGATTATCTGATTTCAGATTTAAGGAAACAAAAAAGCATCTCAATTATGAGATGCTTTTTTGTTTCGTTGTTTGAATTTTATTGCAGAATCAATTTCCTCGTCACCGATTGATCACCGGTATTCAATTTCACGAAATACATGCCGCTGCTGAAGGATGAAAGATCAACCTCCACACTTTCTGCAGTGAGTGATTTGAATTCGTGCGTGTAAACGCTATTACCTAACATATCGTAAATTTCAATCAAGCCATCATCGCGCTTCAACAAATTGACATCAATGAAAACATGTCCGTCTGTTGGATTTGGATAAACATTTAAGTCCAATTGGTTGGTCAGAATATAATCGTTGATGCCGCTTGTCAATCCAACT
>CAIQQJ010000048.1 GCA_903873905.1 uncultured Flavobacteriales bacterium | reverse complement strand
TAAGGCAATCGCAGCGCAGGTTTTTATTCATCTTCAAACAAACGTTATGGGAAATTTCAAAATCGAAAAACAATTCATGGAGAGTGTTGGAATCGATGTTTCAAAACTCACGCTGGATGGATTTATTTACAACGAGGAGAAAAATCAATATGAATGTCAAAAAGGAAACAATGCGATTTTGCCTTTCAAGAAAATTGCAACGAGTCGTGATGGTTCCACAATGAAAATATTCAGAAGCAGCAGCAAGGATTGCAGGACTTGTCCACTGCGTGCGTCATGCGATACAATCACTCCTTCGTAATGGAGATGAGGAAAGATGAAAATTAAAGTGTAATGAACAATTTGTTTTGTATTTTCAACATTGATTTACGAATGGAAAATATTTTCAGTTGCTTTTTAACGAAAAAATTACGCTGTGAAAATTTGTGGAGTGGGAATGTGAGACACTATTCAGGGGAATAGGAAATTTATTTTTTGAAAATGGTAGTTGTGCAACGGTCACCGCTGTTACCAGCAGTGCCTTTTTTTTTCGTATATTTGTGCTTATGAAAGCAATGGTAATTACTCCAAAAAGTCAGAACGAATTTAAGTTTTTAACAGGTCTATTGAAGAAACTTAATATTACATCTGCAACCATGACCGAAGTGGAATTAGAAGATATCGGTTTGTCCAAAATGCTAAAGACAGTTGACAAAAGCAAGAAGGTTAGTAAAGAAAGCATCATGAACAAATTGAAAGCTTAATACAAGTCAAATTTTTAGCAAAATTTTCAAAAGACATCGACCGGATTAGCATTAAGTCGGTCAGATCAAACTTAGTCAAGTTAATTAGTTCAATTGAGTCCGCAGAAAACCTAAACAAAATCCCAAATCTTAAAAAACTCGCTGGTCATAGGTCTGCATATAGAGTAAGAATTGCCGATTATAGAGTTGGTTTTTTTTACGAAAACAATAAAGTAATTTTTGCGAGAATTGTACACCGAAAGGATATCTATAAGGTGTTTCCCTAATATGTACAGGCATTGCTGGTAACGTTTTGCGCCTAGGCACAGTGGCGAGAGATGTTTTTGATTTTCACTAATTACTATCCACGCCATTGTGCTTAGGCGCTGTGCTTGTTGCACAACTAAGATACAACTGTTAGCAACTCCTGAAACCTTTTACTTGACAAAATTCCATTTGCAGTTATAATGTATTCATGCAAGGGAAAAACCATTACGAAGAAAAACTCTTTACCAGTTTCCAACTCAGTGATCGAATTCCTCAGGATAATATTTTCAGGAAATTAAAGGAAACGCTCGATTTGAATTTTCTTTATCAGGAAACGAAAAAGTATTACGGAAGCGAAGGCCAGAAGAGCATTGATCCTGTTGTATTCTTCAAGCTGATTCTTGTGGGTTATTTCGAGAACTTGAACAGCGACAGAAAAATTATCGCACATGCAAGCATGCGAATGGATATTTTATTTTTTATAGGTTACGATATTGATTATGAATTGCCATGGCACAGTACGCTGAGCAGAACACGCGGACTTTATGGAGAAGAGGTTTTTAAAATGCTTTTCAAGAAAGTTTTATCGATGTGCGTTTCTAAAGGAATGGTGAGTGGGAAACGGCAGGCGGTTGATTCCGCATATATAAAGGCAAATGCCAGTCTAGATTCATTGATAGAAAAGGAAATTCTCGAAGACGGCGATGATTTTTCGGATGAATTGGAATTGAATGACGAATCAAAGGAAAAAGTTTCCGCACAAAAAAAGAGACAGGTTCAAGCACATCACAAATGGAAAGAAAAGCAATACAAGGATCAGCCTGGCTCCAGTGAACAAAAAAAAGACGGAGAGCTCGATGAATTCGGAAACATCTATCGTCCAAAATTCTTAAGCAATTATACGCACACAAGCAAAACGGATCCTGATGCAAGAATAAGTGTGAAGCCGGGCAAACCAAGGCAGATGAATTATTCCGCTCAGACAAGCGTTTTTATCAACGATTGCCTTGGCAAGAAAACTTGAAAAGAAGTGTATCATCATTGGCGACATCAAACAACTTGAACCAATCTTTCACAAAGAATATGCACCAGAAGATACAAACAACTTTCATTGGATGATTTGCGGGCTCAAAGCGATCAGTTTCTATCTGTCAACTGCAAAACAATACATCCTTACCGATTCTTACCGACTATGTCAACATAGTGTTGATGCTACAAACTCATTTTATTCTGGACTGTTAAAAAGTAAATCAGGTGCAGGATTACCTTTGAACTTTTCAAACTTTCCATTGCTTGACAAATCATTTCAAACTGTACGTCGTCAAACTAATTTGGACTTTTGCTTAGAGAGTGTTTTGTGTTAATTCAAAACTAGTTCAATTTTCGGATTCTTCTTCATTTTAAATTTCTCATAGGCAGTTCTTCGGTTTTTAAAAGCGTTAATTTTTATTCGTTTTCGTTCTGATAAAATCTGATCTCCGCGTCCAAAATAAACATCGGCAGGCGTTAAGTTCTCAAGCGATTCATGATATCGTTCGTTGTTGTAGGTCTGAACAAAATTCTCAAGTGCTCTTTCCAACTCTTCCACGCAATAATAATTATCAAGCTTCACTACATTTTTCATTGTGCGGTGATAACGTTCGATTTTCCCTTGCGTCTGCGGATGAAAAGGTCTTCCGTGTATTTGAGACATATCATGATTGTCGTGCAAATATTTTTTGAGTTCCCCGGCAACATAACAGGATCCGTTGTCAGATAATAATTTCGGTCGCTGCTTTGTAACGATTCTTGCTTTCACAATCGCCCTGTCAATCGTCCTCTTCACATCCTGCACCTTCATGCCTTCGCAGACTTCCCAGTGCACGATATAGCGGCTGTAATCATCCAGAACGGTGCTTAAATAATACCAACCCCAACCAAGAATTTTGAAGTAGGTAAAATCCGTTTGCCACATTTCATGAACGAACTTCGTTTTCTTGCTGAACTCATCCGCAGCAGAAAGAAAAATGTGAGCCGGTGTTGTAATCAAACCTCTTGCTTTCAAAATCCGATACACACTTGATTCAGAAATAAAAATCTGCTGCTCATCTGTGAGTTTGTGCGCAAGTTCTCTTGATGATAACTCAGGATATTCCAGAGCAAGTTCCACAACAAGATTTTTCTGCTCCTGCGGAATGCTGTTCCACTGGCGATTCGAATCCCGTTTCGAAGGAGCCAAACCATCAACACCGTGATCGGAATAAAGCTTGTACCAGTTGTAAAACGTGCTCTTGTTCAAACCGATTTCACGCAATGATCTGTTCACTCCGATTTCTGATCGGATGACTATGTGTATGATTTCCTGTTTTTCGGATGCTGTAAATCTCATGTACTTCTTGAAGTTTACAGATTGTCCAACATGTTCAAGCTTTTTTTTACGATGTCGTAGCGCAATACCAGATCGGCAACTGTTTCTTTCAGCTTCTGATTCTCTTTACGCAATTCAGTTACTTCATCACTCGTCGCTTCTCTTGTCGTATCACCGGACAATCGCTTCTTACCCGCTTCCAGGAACTCTTTGTTCCATTTGTAGAATTGTCCTTCCTGAATCGAATACTTGCGACACAACTCTGCAACAGACATTTCTGCCCGCAATGCTTCCATGACAATCTGGATTTTCTGTTCCGAACTGAAAACTCTTCTGGTCTTTCTACGGATTTCCTTGATGTAATTCTCTGTGGTTTGCTTTTTCTTTGTTTCCATGGTATTTAAATTTAGTGATTTTGGAAACACTCTCTTATTTTTAGCTAAATTCAGTCCACATTATGCTGACGATTTACAT
>CAIQQJ010000047.1 GCA_903873905.1 uncultured Flavobacteriales bacterium | reverse complement strand
TATTTCCAAGGACGGAGCGATGATTGCACGATTGCATGAGGCTTATCCGAAAATAATTATTCAACGGCAATTACTTTATCCCTTGCGTTATCTCACCATGCGCGAAGAATATTATGCAATGGATACTGCGAAAAACACAAAGAAAGCCGTGGATCAATTCTGGTTGAATTGTTCAGGAAGTCAAGAGCGAGCACGAGAAGTGATTCGGTATTTTTACAATCGTGTGGAAGCGGCAAACAAACTTTTTGCAACTGAAAAAGAAGGATGGAAAACCGACAGAGGTATGATTTACCTGATTTTTGGTCCACCTGCAAATGTCTACAGGAATGTTGATTCCGAATCATGGATTTACGGATCGGGTGTTGGTGCGGGAGGATTGACTTTTAATTTTACGCATAAGGAAAACGCTTTCACTGACCAGGAATTTGTATTAGAACACAACCCTGAATATAAAGTCAACTGGATGACCGCTGTTGATTCATGGCGGCAAGGACACATTTATACCTTCAACTAAATTGAGAAACGATAATTTTAAATCAGGAAGAAATTCTTCGAGCGACGATGGAACGTCAATGATTTACGGAATTCATGCCGTGACAGAAGCCATTCGTGCAGGAAAAGAAATTGACAAACTTTTTTTGCAAGAAGGATTGAAAAGTGATTTGTCGGCGGACCTTCGGAAACTCACCAAGGAAAACAATATTCTTTATGTGATGGTTCCAGGAGCGAAATTGGATCGCATTGCATCAGGAAAAAATCATCAAGGCTGCGTGGCATTCATCAGTTCCGTTTCTTATTTTAAAATTGAAGATTTACTTCCAACAATTTTCGAAGCAGGAAGAATTCCACTTCTATTGATTCTCGATCGAATTACCGATGTAAGAAATTTCGGAGCCATCGCGCGGAGTGCAGAGTGCGCAGGTGTGGATGCAATCATCATTCCTACGCGGGGTTCTGCACAAGTAGGCGCAGATGCAGTAAAAACATCAGCAGGAGCTTTGCATTCTATTCCTGTTTGTCGCGAAGACAATTTAAAAGATACAATTGATTTTTTGAAAGAATCCGGTTTACGAATTGCTTCATGTACAGAAAAAGGAAGCACACCACATCATAGCACAGATCTTACAGGACCGCTTGCAATTATCATGGGATCGGAAGAAGATGGAATTTCGCCAGAATATCTAAAACGTTCTGATGTGAAAATATTAATTCCGATGCGCGGAAAAATTTCGTCTCTGAATGTTTCTGTAGCAACTGGAATTATTTTGTTTGAGGTTTTGAGACAAAGGGAGATTTCTGAGGATTAGAAAATGGTATCGGGTATCAAGTATCGGGTATCAGGTATTGTAAATATTTTTTATGTTTGATTTTCAATTGAAACAGAGTACCAGATACTTGATACCCGATACCATTCATGCTAAAATCTCTCTCTGAAAAAACACAATTATTACTTCTGTTGTTCATCACGGCTGTCACTCGCTTGCCTTTTATTTTTGATGGTTACGGTGTGGAAGAAGATTCTTGGGGATTAGTGGTGAATGCATTTCAGATGAAAAATGCGGGGCACTATGTTGCATCGCGTTTTCCTGGACATCCTTTGCAGGAATATGTTTACAGGATCATTTATGATCAGCCGGCTTGGGTTTATAATTCCTTCAGCTTAATAGCAAGTGTCGTTGCGGTTGTGTTTTTTTACAAAGCACTCCGAAAAATACAATTGCAAGGAGCATTTCTTGCAGCATTAATGTTTTGTTTCACTCCCGTATTTTACATTGCAGGAACCTATACAATTGATTTCGCATGGACGATTGCTTTTGTGATGGCATCGCTTTATTTTTTATTCGACAGGAAATTTTTGTTGAGTGGAATTTTATTAGGGATGGCAACCGGCTGTAGATTGACTTCTGAAGTTTTTCTTTTGCCTTGGTTACTGATTATTTGGAGCAATCTCGATTGGAAAACTTCCATCAAAAATTTTATGAAAATCGCGATTCCTGCTGTGATTATTGGTCTGCTGTGGTTTGTTCCTGCGTATTTGAATTACGGTCGCGCATTTTTCGATTACAGTGATCAGTTTCCATATCCGCCATTGACGAAAGTAATTTATAAAGCAACCATTGGCGTTTTTGGATTTGTTGGAATAATGGTTCTTGGATTTTACAAATTGATTGGAATAAATAATCTTCGGAAAAAACAATTAAATGGTGTTACTCTTTTTTCCAGTGAAAGATTAATTGTAATTTGTTTGCTCGTCATTGTACTTCACCTGATTTCCTACCTGCGTCTTCCACAAAAAGCAGGTTACATGGTTCCTGCAATTCCATTTTACTTGATCATCGTTGCATTGATGTTAAAGGAAAAACAAATGCGAATTGCAACATTACTTTATATCACAGCACCATTTCTCTGCAGCATCAATCTCACGGATTCCTTGCGTGGCTCCACTTCCACTCCACTTGCCATGACATTCAAAGTTTCGGGTCAGGAAATTTTCATTGACCCGCTGAGTGGACCGATTTTTTCAGAACGCTCGAAGCGGATTAATAAAATGAATTATTGCAATGAAGTTTATCGGAATCTGGAAAAACTTGAAAGTCCATCTGTGGTAATTTGTGGATGGTGGTACAATGAATTATTGACAGCAAATTACATGACCAACCATAAAATATACAGGAAATCTCCTAAAGCACAATTGCGTTTTTATTTGGAATGTTCTCGAATGGATTCTGCAAAAATAAATGGAATTGAAATTTATTATCTGCCAGAACAGAACCTTTACAACGATCAAATGTTTGATCAACATTGCACCGATAGTTTAGCAAAACCATTTCCAGAAAAATGACCTACGACTACAATAATAATTTTCCGCCGCAACAGAATTGGAATCAGACACCACCGCAACCTGAAAAACCATCGTCTTCTTCTTGGGCAAAATGGCTTATCATAGCAATTGTTGTTGGTGGATTAATTACTGCCTTGATATTTTTTGTAGCTAGTTTGGGAAAGAAATTCGGGAAGACAATCAGTGATGTTTCAAAAAACAATTTGGGTATGGTTGATTCACTTCAAGCCATTTCCATTAATGAAGAATACGATTCGCTTTATGCTCAGATTTCAAGAGACTCTTCTTCCTCGGAAATGAAATGGGCTGTTGATGATCTCAGAAACAGTACGGATTCCATTCTTCAATTGCTCAGTAAATATCAAGATGGGTTTAATGATACGATTAAAGATGCTGGAACACTTTCACAATTTGATCGCGCTTGGGCTCACAATTATTTTATTAAAACTGGTCGTGCAGTAAAGCTGAAACACATTCTCCTATCGTATCGCGAAAACATTATTCATTTTCTTCCGCCAACTGAGCAAGACAGTTCGCTTCGCAGTTATTTATTGCTGGATGAACTTTCCAAAACAATGCCACGTTTCCTCAAGAATTTAGGTTCATGGGAAAATATTTATTTCAATCAACCTGCAATGAATGTGAATATTAATTTCAAAACGATCAGAAAACAGGTTAGAGATTTTGAGAAGGAAATTATAGAACGTTATAAAAATATCATCAGGAATTCTCAAGACAGCGGATCAATAATTGTTATGCCAAATGGTGATACTGTTCATTAAAAAACAATGATTTAGATCAGTGAATTGGATACATGCCGTTATGCATTATCATTCGACATATTGATTTCATCAGCAAAAAAACAGTCGCCATGATCCATATTTTTACGTTCATCGAAAACTGATAATTTTAACATTCATTCCCCTTATTTTCGCGTTTCCAAATTTTATAATATGAAACGAATAATTCTTTTTGCATTTGCCCTAACAACGTCAGGCTTTGTCATGGCTCAACATGATAAGGGTGCGTTGAAACCTTATTCCAATCCATTTTTCGCAGGCATTAAACAAAAGTTGAATGATTACAATGCGAAACCTAAAGAAGATGAAAAAAGGTTCATGATGGATTACACGAACGTTGTCGTTCCTAAATCCATGACCGAATTCAAAACAGTATTCACCACTCCTGCAATTTCGCAAGGGGCCAGCAATACCTGCTGGTGTTTTTCAACTCTATCTTATTATGAAACCGAAATTAATCGCATTTCCAAGCAAGACATCAATCTTTCTCAATCGTTCATTGTTTATTGGGAGTACGTGGAAAAAGCAAAAGAATTTGTTCGCACCCGCGGTACCTCGGCCTTCGGTGAAGGATCAGAATCAAACGCGGTAACACGCATGATGAAGCAGTATGGAATTGTTCCTTACACAGCTTATACTGGACTGAAACCGAATCAGCCTTTTTATGATCATTTTGTGATGCATGAAGAATTGAATAATTATTTGCAAAATGTAAAAGCAAGTGGTGCTTGGAATGAAGATCAAGTTGTCGCAACCATCAAATCCATCATGGATTTCAGAATGGGCGTTCCTCCAACAAGTGTAGTTGTCAATGGAAAAACAATGTCACCACAAGCTTATTTGAAAGATGTTTGCAAATTGGTTCCTGATGATTATTGCGAATTTATGTCGCTCATGCAAGCTCCTTATTGGACAAAAGCAGAATACAATGTGCCCGACAATTGGTGGCACTCTGCCGATTATTACAATGTTCCATTGGACACATGGATGGACATTATCAAAAACGGAATTAAGAATGGATTCAGTTGTGCAATTGGTGGAGATGTTTCTGAAAGTGGATTGAATACACAATTGGGCGTTGCAATGATTCCGACTTACGATATTCCACACGATTACATTGATGAAAATGCAAGACAATTACGTTTCAGCAATGGAAGTACAACAGATGATCATGGAATTCATCTTTGCGGATTTTGTGAAAAATCAAATGGCATGTGGTTTCTCATTAAGGATTCAGGAAGCAGTTCACGCAACAATCCACAAAATCCAGGCTATTTTTATTATCACGAAGATTATGTGAAATTGAAAATGATGACTTTCACCATTCACAAGGATGCAGTGAAAGATGTTCTTGCAAAATTTCCTGTTAGGTAGGTAGTATTGGGTATTGAGTATTGGGATAGCAACTAGAGTTATTGTTAAAAATTCAATTTACTCAATACCCAATACTCAATACCCAATACTATCTTTACTTCATGAAACGTTTACACCTTTTTTTTCCAATACTTTTTTTTGCAATCCAATTTTCCTCCTGCGGAAACACTTCTGGAAATATTGAAAACATCGATTGGTTGATTGGACAATGGCAAGGGAAAGATGTGAACGATCTCGTATTTCATGAAAATTGGGAACGTGATGGAAAAAGCAGTTTCACGGGATCAAGCTGTACCATAACTCCTGATGGTGACACTATTTACAGGGAAACATTGAAAATAAATTTGGTTGACGGCACGCCGTATTTTGTTTCCACTGTTCCAAAAACAAAAGGTCCTGTTCTTTTCAAAATGGTACAAGGTGATGCACAGACCGCCATTTTCGAAAATCGTGATCATGATTTTCCACAACGTATTTCCTACACATTGGAAAACAACAATCACATGAAAGTGAAATTGGAAGGAATTGAAAAGGGTCAACCGAAAATTGAACGATTGCAATTTGAACGCGTTTTACAAACACCACTCAACAATAATGGAAAATCGGATTCAATCAAAAAAGACACCTTCCCAAAACAAATCAACATCAATTTGTAAAACACAATTGGCAATTACATAATTGAAAATATTCATTATGGCTATTCTCCATTTGCAAGAAAGTTTTTTTGAAAGAAGTGAATTTGTATAATGAAAGTGGACAATTCCCTACAAACGATTTGTAAAATCGAAGCACAACTAATTCACAATTTTCTCAGGATAAATAAATTCGCGAAGGTCTTGCGTCGAAACTGGTTTTGATGACATCAAGATGGTTTCAAAACGTGTATTTCCCTGTGGCGTATTTTTTCTTGCATTGAACAATTCCACATCAGTCAATGCAATTGTCCCATCGGCATTTACAACGATAAGTTTATTCTCCTCTTTTGCTCCAAAAGCAATTGGTATTGGGTCACCTGAAAAACCGGTATAGGAAAAAACTTGGTTTCGCTTTTTGTCAATCACAAACATCTGCGCTGCATTTTGTGGAATGTTATCGGGAGAATAAGCCAAGGCAAACACTTGCACCGGATTGTTGATTCGCTGAATCTGATCGCAGTTATAAACTCCGAATTTCATTACTGAAAGTGCTTGATAAACTGCGCCACTTTGAGCGGATTGCTCCGCTGATAATATTCCATCAAAAGCATTATACCCTACATTTTTTCTGGAATAATTTACCCAAGTTGAAAAGTCCATACTCATTTCTGAATCATTCATCAACTTTTTTGATTTACACCATTGCTTCAAGGAATCCTGATGCATGCGACTGGTCCACGATTGAAACATGTATACTCTATGGCGAATCGCATTGTCAAATCCTCTTTTTCTATTTTGCAAAATTCTATTGTATTGATGATTCATCTGCAAACATCTCTTTTCGGAAACCGCCACATGTTCCTTCTTCAAGGTTTGGTTTACAGGTGTAGCCAAAAGCGTTACGAAACCAGTAGGCAATTTCAATTCAATGCTATAATCGGTTCCACCTAAATAGGAAATTCTTAAATCATTTATTCCACTTGAACAAGAGCGCAATTTTCGAATTGTTTTTTTATCCAGTTTTTCATCTAGTCTCCAAGTAACATGACGGTATGGCGACATTTCCGGGTTGTTGCTACCAAATCTTACCTTACCAATTTGACTGGTAAAACTGAAATAATAATCGGACTTAGTAGTAAGCACTTTTTTCATTTTCCATTTGGTGGAACTTCTGTCAACACTTCGTCTGCTGGCTTTATTGCTAACCATTTTTTTCGCCACATAAAAATATCCAGTGTCATTATAAATTCTTTCGAATGAAGTTGTGTCCTTTATCTCTGGACGTTTTCTATAAATGGAACGAGTACGCCACAAAAAATCTTTTGCCGCTTCAGATACATTAATTACAATTTTTGTTGCAACGGTTCCAGCATTTACGTTATCCTTTTGTTCCGCTTTCCCAGTTGAAGATTGATAAACCCATCCCTCCTTCTCATCAAGTCGATAAAAATTATAAGAGGAGGCGGAATCTACAACTGCAAATTCCAAATCAACTTTTTTATTCGGTGCCAGGAAAACTTCCTGTCCATTTACAGAAGCATTCAACTCAAACATTCCTGCCGATTGAAAATCTCCTTTTTGTCCTGCACTATCATACACCATTGGAATTCCACTGACCAGAATATCCACCTGATCCCGAAATTCTCGATAATCAATCGTGACATTTCCGCTCACTTCATTTCCATTTGCATCCACAAATGCATGATCGGGAATAATGATTTTTGTTCCGGAAGGATATTCCACCAATCCTCCTGTTGCAGCATTGGTACTGTAAATGTTTTTTTGAACATCCAATCCTGAAATCGGTGGTCTCACCAATGAATTTTCTCGTGTAAATGCTTTTGCTCTTTGTGGCAATATCATTTCACCATTCATGCCAACAGCACCTTGCAACATGTCGCGCATAATACTAATGTGTTCTTTTGCGGATGTTTTATCATAGCAACCATATTTCAAAACAAGCGCATAATTTCCAAAACCCAATTCCAGTTCTTCCTTGGCAAAAAGCGATTCACGACTGGAATTGTTCAATGCATAACCATCTGCAAGTGAAAGATCATTATTGGTGATGCTGATTTTTTTCATGCCACGCATGCGAGTAAATGACTGCGGGATTCGTGTCAATTTATTAGCAGAATAGGAAATGCTGTTTAAGGAAGGCATTCCTGCAAGTGTGGTAAAAGTCGAATTGATTTCCAATTTATCACAATTCGAAATTTCAAGATCATTGATAGAAACCAACATTTTTACAGCACCAGACAAATGGGAAAAGTTGCATTTTTCTATTGACAATTTCGAGACCTTGGAACAGGCAGCTACTGCAACAAAATCCTGCTCTGCAATTATGGAATCAGAAATTCCGGAAATAATAATTTTGTTCAGGGCAGAAAATTTCGAAGCATTTTTGATAAGTAAACTCGCCTCATTCGAAGTCCCATTCAATGCAAGAACGGTTATTGCAGAAGGATTTTTAAGTGCTTCATGAATGTTGGGCGTTGCAAATGCGCTTCCGACAAGCATGCATGATAAAAGGAGGAAAATATTTTTCATGGTAAAAAGGTTTTTCTACTACTATAATTCAAAGACGTAAAAAAGATACAGATATTGCTTTTTAAATAAAAAGTGACAAGTGGCGGGTGACAAGATGTAGGTGGTCAATTAAATTCAAATTATAAAAACCCTCCGTGAACCTCTGTGCCCTTGCGCCGCTGCGTTAAAAGACCAATTATTAAAAGTCGATTATTTCAGAAACGAGTTTTAACCGCAGAGGCGCAAAAGGAAGAAGAGTAACGCAGAGAAAAAATCTTTAAAAAAAACATTGCATAAAAATGACAAAAGGACTGCCACTTGTCACTTGTCACCTGTCACCTGTCACTTGTCACCAGTTACAACTTTCCCTGTATCTTTCGCCCCTCATGTGCATTAGGAAACCAAACGCCAATTAATTGAACGAGCACCACAAATCGGAAGACGATCTTCGGAAGGAACTGGCAATTGTAGAAGCTGCCAAATCCGATCCGGGAAAATTCGGTGTGCTCTATGAAAAATATTATCGGGTGGTATTTGTTTTTGTTTTCAGAAGAACAGGCGATGAAGAACAATCGGGAGATATTGTGGCGAATACTTTTTTAAAAGCAATGTTGGCGCTTCCGAAATACACATTCAAGGGAGTTCCTTTTTCTGCGTGGCTTTTCAGAATTGCCGCGAATGAAATCAATATGTTTTTTCGGAAAACAAATCGGGAACGTGTGGTGAGTCTCGATAAATCAGATCTCGGAGCGATGATTGCTGAAAGTGGTGAAAGCGATAATGCGGATACACAAAAAATATTATTGAAAGCATTGGGAACTTTATCGCCCGACGAAATGCAAATGATCGAACTTCGTTTTTTTGAGAAGCGTGCCTTCATTGAAATCGGAGAAATTATTGGCATCACAGAAAATAATGCAAAAGTGCGTACCTATAGAATTCTTGAAAAACTCAAAGTGCTCCTTACTAAAGCTGGAGGGAGATAAACCATGAGCAACTATAAATTCAATATCGACCCAAAGGAACCTCGCGAAGATCAGATCGAGCGTCATAAAGATTTCGGCAAAGTCATGCAGAATTACCAACGCATGACCAACCCGCTTTATAAAACGCCACTCTATCGGTATCGCAAACTTTTCCTCATCGTCTTCCTCGTGCTTTTTGTTGCGTGGCTCGTTGCAGAATTCGGTGAAAACGAAAATGAAAAGAAAAATAGTCCTGTTGATTCCGCACAACAATTGAAAAAAGATTCTGTAAAGCCAATCAAGGATTCCAATTTCAACAAACAGAATCCGCAATTGAAATCCGGAAAATAATTTTATTTAAAAAATAAGGAGCAGGGAAATTTCAGTTTTCAGAAACACTTCACCTGCTTTCGCCAGTCGCTTTTTTGTCCCAACAGAATTGTTGGGACAAAAAGAGCTCCAACAATGGCTCAATCAGGGCTATTCCCGATCATCGCAGTTTCAAACAAAAAAATTGGTAATTTATTAATTGTCAGACTGAATATCCCAACAGAATTGTTGGGAGTATCGAAGTCTACTCCACAAACTTATATCCCACTCCACGAATCGAAAAGAAGTGTTTCGGTTCTCTTGGATTTTCCTCAAAATATTTTCTGTAATTCAGAATATAATTGTCAATCGCCCTTGCTGTTGGAAGTGCATCATCATTCCACAATTTTTCAAGAATTTCATCGCGTGAAACCACTTCGCCTTTCTTTTCGAAAAGCAATTTCAACAAATCAATTTCCCGTTTTGATAGCGTGATATTTCCATTTACACTCACCGCATCGTACGTCGCGAAATTCACTTTGTATTTTCCAAAACTGAAATTATCAGCAACTGAACTGGTGTCCTTTTTTCCCGAACGACGAAGCAAAATTTCAACCCGCAATAAAAATTCTTCTAGGTTAAATGGTTTGGTCATGTAATCATCACCACCAATTCGCAAACCTCTAATTTTATCTTCACCTGTTGATTTCGCAGTGAGAAACAGAACTGGAATTTCTTTATCCGTTTTTCTGATGGCCTCACAAATACCAAATCCATCCAGCACTGGAAGCATCACATCCAAAATGACCAAATCAAATCCACCCGATTCGAAAATTCTGACCGCACTTCCGCCGTCGATTGCGCAAATCACCTCATATCCTTCCAGTTCGAGGTTTAATCGAATAGTTTTCAACAGGTTTTCCTCATCCTCGACTAATAAAATCTTCTTTTTCATTTATGCAAAAATGCAAATTTGTGCCCTACTAAATGTTAAAAGAATTTCTTCAGGATGAAAAACAAGCTGTTCGCCGAATTAACCTCCTGAATTATAGGTATCTACTTGTATTTTAGGAAATTCTTTTTGACCTTCACACGCCCCGCAAAAACCTTTAAAAACCAACACCAATCAAAACCGCATGAAAAAATTTTTATTCCTCGGAATGAGTTTGTTTTTTGGACTTTCAGTAGCAATCGCTCAGCAGGTAAAGAACAAACAGCTTAACAACACTACACCTCCTCCTGGTCGTACTTGTGGTGTGATGGACCATGAATCTTATTTGCAACAACAAGATCCTGCACGCGAAGCAGAACGTCAGGCTTTTGAACAATTGACTCAGAATTATGCCACTGCTCAAAAGAACGCAAATCCAAATTCTCCACAAGTCGTTATTACAATCCCTGTGGTGGTTCACGTAATTTGGAATACTGCTGCAGAAAACATTTCTGACAATCAAGTTTTCTCGCAAATTCAGGTATTGAATCTGGATTATTCACTCACCAACACTGATGCAGGAAGTATCCCAGCACCTTGGACGAGTATTGCAGGAAATTTTGGCATTCAATTTTGCTTGGCACAACAAACACCTACTGGAGCTGCCACTACTGGAATTGAGAGAAGAAACATTTCAAGCAATGTCTCATTTTCCACCAATGATGCTGCAAAGCATTTTTCCTCCAACGGACTTGATGCATGGGATCCTACTCGATACCTGAATCTTTGGGTTTGTAACCTTGGGTCTGGTCTACTTGGTTATGCTGAATTTCCAACTACATCCGTAAGCCAAACTTATGGAGTTGTAATTTTATACAACTCGTTCGGAAGCAATTATACTTCTTATGGAACTTTTGCTGACATCTCAGGCGCATATGATCATGGCCGAACCTTAACGCATGAACTTGGTCATTGCTTTAATCTTTTCCATATTTGGGGAGACGATAATGGCGCATGTTCTGGCTCTGACCAGTGTGCTGATACTCCAAATCAGGCAAACATGAATTACGGTTGCCCGACTTATCCTCATACAGATGCGTGCACAGCCTCAAATCCCGGTGTGATGTTCATGAACTACATGGATTACACGGATGATGCTTGTATGTATATGTTCACGAACAATCAAAAAACACGCGCCTTGGCAGTTCTAAACAGCACTCCCTATAATGCACTTCAAACTTCTAATGGTTGTCAGTCGCCTTCATCTAATACACTTGATGCTGGTATTTCTGCAATCAATTCTCCAACAGGAACGATTTGCGCCTCTTCGTTTATTCCTTCAGTTACATTGAAAAACTTTGGAACCACAACGATGACTACCTGCACAATTAAATACCGCGTGGATGCATTGACATTGCAAACCTATTCTTGGTCTGGTTCACTTGCTACAAATGCAACAACAACAGTCACATTGCCTTCCATGACAGCAACTGCAGGAACACATACATTCACCTGTTATTCATTAAGCCCAAATGGAAATGCAGATCAAAATGCGGCAAATGACCAAACGACTTCAACCTTTACAATTTCCTCAACTGGAGTAAGCATTCCTTTCTTCGAGGGTTTTGAAGGAGCAACATTCGTTCCTACAGGATGGACATTGAATAATCCTGATGCCGGGGTAACTTGGGATCGTACAACAACCTGCTTCAAAACCGGTGTTGCATGTGCACGAATGGATAATTTCAATTATTCTGCCGGTAATGGTCAGCGTGATGAAATGATAACCAAAGCTGTCAACATTTCCACTGTAAGTTCACCAGTATTGACCTTCCAGGTTGCTTACACTTATTGGACGGTTCCTTATTTATACTCTGATACGCTTCAAGTGTTGGTTTCAACCAACTGCGGAGCTACATGGACAAGTGTTTACCAAAAATACGGTGCTACTTTGGCAACAGCGCCTCCTCTTTCAAGCACAACCGTTGCATTCATACCAACTGCTGCACAATGGAGATTGGAAACTGTATCCTTGATTCCATATCAAACAGCAACTAATTTGATGGTTAAGTTCAGAAGTGGATCATCGTATGAGGATGACTTGTATCTCGACGATATCAACATCATGAATGCAACAGACATTGCTGAAAGCAATCTCGCTAGTTTGATCAACCTGTTCCCAAATCCATCAACAGGAATCTTCAATTTGAGCATTGCACTTGAGGTTGAAAAAAATCTCACTGTAAAAATCACCAATACACTTGGACAAACAGTTCAACAATTTGCCGAAGGAAATACCATCGGAGGCACTTACAATTTGGATCTTAGTGCACAACCAAATGGTGTATATTTTGTACAAGTAATAGCTGGTGAAGAAAAAGCTGTTCAGCGAATCATCATCAATAGGTAATATTTTATTTTCTTTGAAAGGAAGTCGGGTTGAAAAGCCCGACTTTTTTTTGACCCTTTCGCAACCAAAATTCCGAATTTGTCCATCGTAAAATGTGAGAACAATTCCTATCTTTATCAAACCAACCTAATCGGAATTTTTATGAAAAAAAAATTACTCCCTGCGCTTGCATTGCTATCAATTGCTTTCTCTTCAATGAATGCTCAAAATATTGTTCGTTGCGCATCATATGATTACATGCAACAACAGATTGCAGTTAACCCTGGCCTTCAACAAAAATTGGATCAGGATGAAATAAACACGGCGGCTTTTACTGCAGCTCATCCGAATGGATATAATGCTCGAGCTATTTGCACCATTCCAGTAATTTTTCACGTGGTTTATGGTAATGCAACACAAAACATTTCCAACCAACGTCTCATCGATCAATTGGCTGTTCTCAACAAAGATTATCGAAAATTAAATACTGACGCAAGTCTTGTTCCTAGTACATGGCAATCAATTGCTGCCGATTGTGAAATTGAATTTTGTTTTGCACAACGTGATCCAAGTGGAAACTTCAGTACAGGAATACAACGCACTTCTTCAACGACCTCATCTTGGACAATGAACGATAATGTAAAACATGCTTCTACTGGTGGAGCTGATGCTTGGGATCGTTCAAAATATTTGAACATTTGGGTTTGCAGTATTTCAGGTGGAATTCTTGGTTATTCAACTTTCCCTGGTGGCTCTGCAAGTCTTGATGGTGTTGTTTTAAGTTATCAATATGTTGGAGTTGCTGGTACCAGCGCACCATACAATAAAGGCCGTACTGCCACACATGAAATCGGACATTGGTTGAACCTCCGTCACATTTGGGGAGATGATGGATCAGCTTGCTCCGGTTCTGATATGGTTACCGATACTCCAAATCAAGCGAGTGAAAATTATGGTTGCCCAACATTCCCTACTACTGATGCTTGCACCACTACATCACCTGGTGTTATGTGGATGAATTACATGGACTATACCGATGATGCTTGCATGTACATGTTTTCATCAGGACAAAAAACTAGAATTTGGGCTGCGTTGAACACAAGCAGACTTTCCATTCAAACATCTAACGGTTGCACTCCAGTTGGAATTGCAGAAGCTACCATGCAAAACATTTTCAGCGTGCATCCTTCTCCAACAACAGGCGCATTTACATTGGAATTTGGAAATGCTTCCCAAGAAAACACAGACATCACCATTTTCAACACACTTGGTGAAATTGTTTACACGCAACATTATGATGCCTTGAATGAAACTGAACTTCACTTGAATCTTGAAGGAAATTCAGCGGGTATTTATTTTATTGAGGTGCGCACATCAACTGCACGTAGCACAAAGAAAATTATTCTCCAATAAAATCACATTAGTCTTTAAAAAGCAGGATTGGTTTATACTGATCCTGCTTTTTTTATTCGCATTTCTTCCGAGGCAAAGAGGTTTTACGAAAAGCAATCTCAAACAATAATAACAAGACCGAAATCATGCTATTTGCTTTTCATGAAAATAATCATGTACAAATCCCAATTCAGCAGAATTAATTTCCAGATAAATGTTGCCTAACAAAAAGGCGAAGTAGTACCTTTGATGTCAAATAAAAATCCAAAAAATGATTTCTGCTCTTCGTCCTGCCTCCATTCAAACATTATTGAATTCTTCTGAATATCCATTACATCTCAGGAAAATTGCTGAAAAGGCTTTTGCTGGTGAACGAATTTCCAATGAAGAAGGATTGATTCTATTCAACGAAGGAGAAGTTGGTTTTCTTGGATCGCTCGCAAATTTCATACGTGAGAAAAGACATGGCGATTACACCTACTTCAATCGCAACTTTCATGTGGAGCCTACGAATATGTGTGTGTTTGATTGTAAATTTTGTTCCTATTCAAGATTATTGAAACAAAAGGAAGGTTCATGGGAAATGAGTGCTGAACAAATGTTGGATATTGTTCGTTCTTATAAGGGGAAACCTGTTACTGAAGTTCATATTGTTGGTGGTGTTCACCCAAAACTAGGTCTTGATTTTTTCGCCGATCTTCTTTCGAAGGTGAGAGCTATTATGCCTGAAATTCATATCAAAGCTTTTACCGTTGTGGAATTGGATTACATGTTTCGCAAAGCCAAAGTCAGTACAGCCGAAGGTTTGCAAATTCTAAAAGACCACGGTTTGAATTCACTTCCTGGCGGTGGCGCAGAAATTTTTGATGAGGAAATTCGCAAACAAATTTGTGAAGACAAATGTTCTTCTGAAGTTTGGTTAGATATTCATGAAACTGCACATCGCTTGGGAATTCCTTCCAACGCAACCATGTTGTACGGTCACATCGAATCATTCGAACATCGAATTGATCACATGGATCGATTGAGAAAATTACAAGACCGCACAAAAGGCTTCAATACTTTTATTCCGCTGAAATTTCGCAATGGTGACAATCAAATGTCAAATGTTCCTGAAGTTTCTGTCATTGAGGATATGCGTAATTATGCAGTCTCAAGAATTTTCATGGACAATATTCCACACCTCAAAGCATATTGGCCAATGTTGGGTCGTACAAATGCACAACTTTCTCTTGGCTTTGGCGTGAATGACATTGATGGAACCATTGATGATTCAACAAAAATATATTCCATGGCTGGAAGTGAAGAGCAGAATCCATCCATGAATACACAAGAACTGGTAGAATTAATCAATGCGGTTGGTCGTCATCCAATTGAGCGCGATACACTTTACAATATCCGCACCGACTACAAGAATTTTGATTTCACAAAAACTGAACCGGTTCAATAATAAATTAGAGAAAAACACTCGAACTTATTTTCATTTTTTTATTTTTCACAAATGATTTCCGCAGTAATTTATGACATGGACGGCTTGATCGTGGATTCTGAACCATGGTGGAGAGTTGCGGAAACAAATGTGTTTGGAAGATTGAGTGTCGCGCCCAAAAAAGAAGAGTTTGAGAGCATGATGGGTTGGCAAATAAGGGAAGTGATTCAAAATTGGTACGATGAACATCCTTGGAATAATTTCTCAATAGAAAAAACCCAAAATGAAATTATCGATGAAGTTGAAAAACTAGTTACAGAGAACTCGTTTTTGCTTCCAGGTGTCGTTGAATCATTGGCGTTTTTCAAAAATAAAAATATTGCCATTGCACTTGCCTCCTCTTCTCCATTAAAATTGATCACGAATCTCATGACTCATTTTGGGCTTGCGAATAATTTTCAATTCATGATTTCAGCTGAATATGAAAAACGCGGAAAACCACATCCCGATGTTTTTCTGACAACAGCGAAAAAGTTAAATGTAAATCCTGAAAATTGCTTGGTTTTAGAAGATTCGTACAACGGTGTTATCGCTGCTAAATCTGCTGGAATGAAATGCATTGCTGTTCCATGCAAAGAACATTTTTCGCAATCAAGATTTGATATTGCAGATTTGAAAATTTCTTCGCTGACAGATTTTTCAAATTCTCATTGGGAAAATCTCAGTAAATAATTCAAGAAAATAAAATTAATTACTCCTCGCCAATCGGTCGTTGTGTAACGTAGGCTCTCCACTTTTCCAACAAAGCTTTCATATCATCTGGAATTTCAGATTCAAATTCCACCCATTTCTTTGTTTTCGGGTGGACGAAACTCAATTTCTTCGCATGTAATGCTTGCCTTGGACAAATTGCGAAACAATTATCTACAAACTGTTTGTATTTCGTAAATGTTGTTCCTTTTACAATCCTATCGCCGCCATAAGTGGAATCGTTGAATAAGGGATGACCGATCCAACGCATGTGCGCACGAATTTGGTGCGTGCGCCCTGTTTCCAATTTGCATTCAATCAAGGTCACGTAACCGAAACGCTCCAGCACTTTCCAATGCGTAACAGCATGTCGACCGAAATCGCCATCTGGAAAAACTTCTTGCACCCGACGATCCTTTAAACTGCGACCAATATTTCCTGTGATGGTTCCTTCTTCCTCTTCAAAATCGCCCCATGCTAAAGCAACATAACGGCGATCGTTGGTTCTTTCAAAAAATTGTTTGGCTAAAAACGCGATTGAAAATTCTGTCTTCGCAACAACCATAATTCCGGAAGTGTCCTTATCGAGTCGATGAACTAAACCAGGACGGGACTCTTCACTTGATTCAGGAAGATTTTTAAAATGCCAAAGCAAACCATTCACCAAAGTTCCAGTGAAATTCCCGAAACCCGGATGCACAACAAGTCCAGCTTGCTTATTGATGATGACGAATTCTTTGTCTTCGTAAAAAATATTGAGTGGAATATCTTCCGCGATCAGTTCAAATTTTACTGGAGGATGCGGCAGAAGCAATTGAATGACATCTTTTGGTTTTACCTTGTAACTTGGTTTAACCTGCTTGTCATTCACAAGAATGTTTCCTGCATCGGCTGCAGCAGCAACTTTCGTACGCGATACGCCTGCTAATTTATAAAGCAACCATTTATCGATCCGCAACATTTCTTGTCCAGGATCAACTATAAAGCGATGATGTTCGAATAATTCCTGATCGGAATCGTTTGTTTCGGGATCGATTAATTCTTCTTTTGACATTGGTGCAAAGGTAGCCACAGAATAGGCAGATTGACGCAGATATTTTTTTCCTTTTTTGTTTGAAACAACAATGGTCGAAAATAGCCCTGATTGCAGCGGTTGCCGTGCAAAAGCGAAAAGCAGGAGAGGTGATTTTTGAAAACTGAAATTTACCTGCTCCTCAAAATTCTAAAAAATAATTCTGCAATTAGGAAGCAAAGCTTGCACCACATGAATCTCGTAAGGATCGATTGGATTTCCTCGCAGATCGAGTACATTGAGATTTTTCAAAAAACAAATAGTACTAGGAACATGCGTAATTCGATTTCCACTCAGTGAAAGATAAGTAAGCGCGGGCATGGAAAATATTTCGCGCGGAATAATGGAAATGGAATTACTGTCGAGCCAAAGTTCATTGATCTGATTCATTTTCAAAACTTCCTTTGGAATTACATGCAAACCGCATTTATACAAGACCACTTTATGCAATTTAGAAAGTGAAGCCAAATTATCAGGAAGCGTATCGATTTTTGTATTGTAAATTTTCAATTCCATAAGCGATTTTCCCAAAGAAGAAATTGCTTTTGTGATATGAAGTGTATCCACATTTCCAAAAATACTGATAGATTGTAATTTAGTACAACCATAAATTCCTTCAGGCAAAGTATCGAACTTCGTATTGGCAAGTTCAAGAAAATGCAATTCACTCCACATACCGAGTGAATCGGATAAAGTGGTAAGTGGATTTCCGACGGATTGAAAATACAACAAGGAATGCATTTCCAAAAAAACACTTGGAATGGAACTGAGTTTGTTATTCCCCAAGCGAAAGGCCATCACATTTGTCAATGCAGCTGCTTTTGGAAGCACCTTTTTTAAAGCGAGGAAATCGGCATTTGAAAGATCAAGTCGGTAACAAACCGTTGCATCCTTGATCGCTGTTTTCAAATCGGTGTAAACAAAAGAATTGGCCGGTGCCACAGTTTCCCAAGGAGAATTGCCTTGCTGTGCGTTTAGAAAAACAAACAGGCATTGAAATAAAAATGTTGTGAATACTTTCTTCAAATGCATATTACTGCTGAATAACGCGTATTGTATTTTTCATATTTCCCGTTTGAAGCGTGACGAAATAGACGCCAGCCGCAAGGTTTGAAACATCCATTGGCAAAACAGCAATTCCTGGTTGAACAAATTTCACCAATTGATCCACAACAATTCTTCCTGACAAATCAGTCAAGGTAATTGTACCGTCTAGAATGGATGATGATGTAATGCGCACATTCAGGATGTCGGAAAATGGATTTGGAAATGCTTCTATACTTGTTGCATTTTCATTGGTAAATATTCCAGTTGCAACTTCCGCAACTTGTCCATCACTTGGAATATTAGCAGAAACCAAACCTGCATTATTCTTTGCACGAACATTGAAATAATACCACTGACCTACTGTCAGAACCAAAGGCGTTGTATTATTTTGCAACATCGCATTATTCGTCCAAGCCACCACATTCGAATCTCCAGAAGTGGTTCCAATGGCAAACCAATAGGAAGCGATACCAGAATTTGGATCAACTGCTGCCGCCCAATTTGCTTGTAATTGTGTCAGATTAAAAGTGGTATCGATATCCGCAGCTGTTCCATCGAGAATGATTGGCATAACAGGCGCTGTCCAATCTACATTCACATTTGTTTGTGCTATAGCTGAAATGTTATGTGCATTATCGTTATTAACAGAACGAATCCTTCCTGCAGGTGTGGCAGGATTTGGATTTTGAAATTGCATATCACAAGAAGGACAATTACCAACATTGATTGAAGTAGCAGCGTTCGGATAACGTGAACGATAAACCTGGAAATTATCAATCTGCCAATTGCAGTTTCCAGAACGGAAAGAAACTGAATTCCCATTGGCAATTGGAGTTGTGTCAATCCAGCTTCCGACAAAATTATCATTCTGGTAAACCACAATTTCTCCGCTAATGCGATCATAAGTCACTTTGTAATCGTACCAGGTATTTACCACAACGGTCATTGGAACAGAATACATCAATGAAAAAACATCATTGGTAGTTTTATAAAATTCACAAACACTTTGATCGGCTCTGAACCAAACGAAATAATTATTTCCACGATTGGTCAAAGTTGAATTGTCGCAAAAGAAATGCAATCCTGCACGACGTGTATTTCCTGTTCCGCTAATTTTTCCTTGCCAATGATAGAGATATCGGTTGGAAAGATTTTGAGTGAGTGGAGCGTAAATATTGGTATTGGACAAAGCCTCATTATTTTGTTCCAAAGCACCGCTGGCATTTGCCAACCAAGTTCCTGTCGCAGCCGTCCATTGGGAATTGATGGTTTGCAAATCAAAATCATCATTCAAGAATCCTCGCGCATCATTCGCACGCCACTCTGTTCCTGTGTATCCACTCACTTGATAAAAACTTTTCTGAATTCCAGAACCATTTATATTATCAGCATCCGTAAAATTCTCACTGTAATTTTGTGTGACCCAAGAAGGAGGAGTCGCGATAGTTGTTGTTGGAGAAATATTATCGGCACTACAATTCCATACAGCAGTAAAGCCAGGACGATTGGTGCTGTTGTCGGATTTGAAACGAATGGTAATGGAAGGCCCGGTGGAAGAAATTGTTCCTGGGGAATTTGTTCCTGTGTATGCACCAATGAGAGGCGCTGCAATTGAAGTTCCATTATAAATCCACAGTGTGTCGAAATTCAATTCCACATCAAATTGAGAAAATGTCAATGAAACAGACGATGCATTGGCAGGAGAAATTGTTGTGGTGTAATTTTCAGCATCATAATAGTTACGATTGGGTCCACCCATATCATAAAGCGTATCACTACAAGGAACAACTGTGCAACTGGTAAACTTATCGCTGATTGCATTCCAATAATCCGAATAACCATCATCGTAACCGAGCGCCCAAATTCCAATTCCACCAATGTTACGTTGATTCACAACATCAAATCGCTTGCGCATGCTATAGGCATTATCACACCATTGCTGACGCTGAGAAGTAGCCGCCATGAATGAAAAATAAGTTGAAAAACTATTCGGATCCCACAAAGGAGAAGAGTAATATCCATTTGCATTTGCCTTTACAACTGCGAATGTTTTTGTTGCCGTATAATTCCCCGTTGTTGCCGAAGGAATTGAACTTGAAACCGTTTCCCATTCTCTTCCATAATAAGGCAAACCAAGTATCAATTTACTTGGCGTCATTCCTTGCTTTAAATAATAGGTGATTGATTTTGTCAATGTGTAATTGTATGAAGTTTGAAAATTATAAAGCGGATCTTCTGGACCAGCAGTAGTACTTCCACTCCAATAATAATCATAACCCATTACCGTAAATAAATCCACATAAGAATTCAATGAAGCAATATCAAACACTGCACTCCAATCTACAGCGTACAAACAAATACTCACGGTAGAACCTGGAATCGCAGCATGCAATTGATTTGAAAGTGAAATCATGAATGCCGTGAAAGGGGCAGAATTAGAAGAGCCCATTCCTTCGAAATCAATGTTCACACCATTACCACCACGTGCTTGCAAGAGCGAAATAATATTACTGATGAACGTTTGTTGCGCTGCTGAACTTGCAAGAAAAGTTGCATGAGATGAAAAAAGTGTTGCACATATATGTGTGTTCACACCATTTGCAATTGCAGCCGTTACAGCCGCACTCGTACTCCATGCAAAAGAGGCATTCGTATTATTTCCTGTCGTTGGACTTACCGAATAATCGAAATAACAAAAATCGGAAAGCAAATTCCATTGGTAATTCGTGTAAACAGTTCCCACCCAATAAGGATGCCAACCGAAAACCCGTTTATTCAGTGTGCAAGTATTGACACTTCTATTTTTCGGAACGGAAACAACAGGCATTCCTTCTGTAGTACGAAGAGAATCCCAGAATTGATCATTCTGTTGACCGTAAGTAGAGTAATTTTGCGATTGTTCTTGAACAACAGAAATGTTTTGCGCGGAACAAACAGAAAAGAATCCTGCCAGTGCGAGAATGAAAAAAAGAGTACGTTTCATGGGCGGAAAAAGAGTACGAAAGATACGCCAATTTACTGAAGTGATTTCGCCCAAAGTAAAATTGCTTTATTGTAAGCATCAACCACTTCACTGATTCTTTCATTGCCACCCAAGGGCTGATTTCCTTCTGCTGCAAATCTTGGTTTCTCGGTTAGACGTAAACATTCATCAAAATTATCTTGATAAAATGTTTCTCCATAAATCATGGTTCCCTGAATCAAGCGTGTCAATGACAAATTGCGACAAAAAACGCCTGGCAAACCTGCTGGAATACAATGTTCGGATAAATAAGTTGCATCACTCGTTTTTGCCAATGGAACTTCCAATTCACTTTGAAATTCCAAACCGGCCAATCCAGAAACGCTTGTACTTTTTTCAATATCATCCGTTAAAAGCAATCGCAAAAAATCAAATCTTCTTTCTGAATCACCCAATTCACCATCTTGAAAACTTCCAGGAACAAATGTCATGCAAAAGTTTTTTGAGCTTGGTTTGTTCCATGGCTTATTTTTTTCATCCACATTATAATGAATGATTATTGTCAAATCCGGATGAAAAGCATTGATGATTTCAGCGCGTTTTCTCAATTCAGCATCACGAAAAACATAACGAAAAATGGAATTCTCATCTTTCACTCTTCCACTTTTTAATCTGCGCAAATGAATGTCCGTTGGATTCAATTTGAGAAGAGAATCAAGTGTTCTTTTGTAATCATTTTTTTTCCATTGCGCGTATGTTTTTCCAAAAGCAGTCATATTCCCTTTTTGCCGTGTCATAAAAACTTCAGCACCTTCACTTCTCAAAAGTACGGCAAGTGCATTTGCCGTTTGCCAAGTCAGCATTCCTTCTGCCAATGAAATCATCACACTGTCATTTGCAGTTCGTTGCACATTGGTCGGACCTTTCGAAGTTTTAAATAGCAAATATTTATCTTCAATTCTTCCCATGGCAGTATCGGCAGCTATATGTCCAGGATCAAGTGCAATGCGCAAACCTTTCAATGGAAGTTTAGCTGTTGGTTGTGATTTAATAAAATCAGGAACAACATGATATCGCTTCATAACATCAGGAGGAAAGGGCCGATTTCCTTTTGACAACATAATTTGCATGGCTTCTTCGCGTGACGCTGTTGCAATAATGTTTTTATAAATAGGAAGTTCCGCCCAGTTCACGCGATATTCAATTTGATTATTTTTTTTCTCCGTTTCACCAGCGAAAATTGAAATTCCAAAAAGGTCAATTGAATAAAAACTTCCCAATGCAGAATCACGATCGATGAAATGATTCATCTTTGAATTGTAATGCTTCATCAAACTATCTGCACCGTAAATTGGAATTTGCGCACGAAGTGAAATTGCGAAAATCATCAATAACAGAAAATTGGTAATGCGTAATTGGTAATTCGTAATCATTTCCTTCTTCTTTTTTTCTCAATATGAATAAATGTCACTTTCCCATTGGTATAATCCTTGAATATGAAATAGTTTTTGTCACATCGTGACTTTTCAAATC
>CAIQQJ010000046.1 GCA_903873905.1 uncultured Flavobacteriales bacterium | reverse complement strand
TACAAGTTGGGCTGGTCACACAGCATAAAAATTGCAGCCATTTATTCGCGCGACTTGGAGTTTTGTTATAAGATTGGAAAGTCGATTGATGAAATAAAGGGGGACTGTTTTCATTGCCCGCATTAGCGAATTATTGCACCGAAAGAATATTTCCTAGCCCCGATTGTAGCGGAAAGCCTCCCAACATTTCTGTTGGGAGCCTTGCAGCGGAAAGCGGGACCGAAGAAAATTTGATGCATCTAATGATCCGCTCCTGAGTAAAATTGATTTTCTCGCAAAGGCCCAAAGCTCGTAAAGTAGCTTCGGATTTTTGAACTATTTAACAACGCTTACAGAATTATAAAATATTTCCCTTGAACAATTTTTGTAATTTCACAGGAGAATTTATGAAAAGATTTATTTTATTTCTGTTGTTGCTTGCACTCATTCAACCGATGAGAGCTGCGTATTTATTAATCCCGATGGATGATACACAGAAAGATCATTTGAAGGCTTATGGAATTACTTATTGGGTGATTGAAAAAGGTGGTGAGGCGCAATGGTTGTTGAATTATCGTTTCGGAAGTTTTCTTTTCAAATACGATAAATCTTACGAGAACGAATGTTTGACGCGTGGTGTGACTTTTGAAACCATTCCGGATGCAAGAGCGGCCGCCATACTCGAAGAAATTTCTGCACCAGATGTAAATATGGATGCAGTGAAATTAGAGAAGCCACCAAAAATTGCAGTGTATTCTCCACCCGATAAACAACCTTGGGATGATGCGGTTACACTCGTACTTAAGTATGCAGAAATTCCATATCAAGTTTTGTATGATGAAAAAATAATTTCGGACTCCTTGGTGCGATACGATTGGATTCATTTGCATCATGAGGATTTCACTGGACAGTATGGAAGATTTTGGGTTCAATTCCGATATGCACCTTGGTATGTTCAACAGGTTGCAACGGATGAAGCGATGGCTGCAAAACTCGGTTTCAAAAAAGTTTCAGAAATGAAATTGGCTGTCGCGAAAAAAGTTCGTGATTTTGTTGCTGGTGGAGGATTCATGTTTGCGATGTGTTCTGCAACCGATTCCTATGACATAGCACTTGCTGCTGATGGTGTTGACATCTGCGATCGCATGTATGATGGAGATGGATTTGATCCGAACATGAATTCAAAATTGAATTACGATAATTGTTTTGCCTTCACGAATTTTGAATTGAAAACCAATTCAACTGAATACGAATTTTCAGACATTGACACTTACGAAACACGAACCATGAAAGGTGTTACGGAAAGCAATGATTATTTTTCACTCTTTGAATTTTCCGCGAAATGGGATCCGGTTCCGACCATGTTGTGTCAGGATCATTCCAATTTGATAAAAGGTTTTTGGGGACAAACAACAGGATTTGACAAATCGAAAATCAAGCCTGGTGTTTTGATTATGGGAGAAAATAAAGCGATCAATGAAGCGCGCTATGTTCATGGAGATTTTGGAAAAGGAATGTGGACTTATTATGGCGGCCATGATCCGGAAGATTATCAGCATCGTGTAGAAGAGCCACCAACAGATTTATCCTTGTATCCCAATTCTGCAGGTTATCGTTTGATTTTGAATAATGTATTATTTCCTGCAGCGAAAAAAAAACATCAGAAAACGTAATGATGTATTGATTTGCTGATATGCTGATGTGCTGATGAAAAATTACCAATTACTGTTTACCAATTATGCTTGATTAATAATCAGCACATCCCTTTATAAGCACATCAGCACATCCCTTTATCAGCACATCATTTCCCCCACTCATACTGAAATCCCACCACTCTTCACGGGACTCCCAAATTGGGGTGATAATTAGCTATCTTCGGTCGTCTCAAAAACAAACCTTCTATTATGAAAAATCAAACAAAAATTCTTGGCATTGCTGCGGCGATGTTTCTGAGCATTTCTTCATTTGCACAGGAAAAAACCAACAAAAAGGAAAGTCAGATTAAATTCACTGTTGTGAAGGAAGCAAAAGCGACGAGCGTGAAAGATCAATTTCATTCTGGTACTTGCTGGATATTTTCAACAGAATCTTTTCTTGAATCTGAATTCATGCGTCAGGGAAAAGGCGAAGTGGATCTTTCTGAAATGTGGATTGTGCGTGCTGGATATTTGGAGAAAGCGAAAAAATATATGCGCATGATGGGCAAAACAAATTTCGGAGCTGGAGGAGAACCAATTGATGTTGTTAACCTTTCTGTTCAATATGGAATTGTTCCACAAAATATTTATCCTGGATTACCTGAAGGTGAAACCAAAATCCGTCATGGTGAATTGGATGAAGTAATGAAAGCTATTCTTGATGCAGAATTGAAATTGACAGAAGGCAAACTGACACCAAATTGGTTTAAGGTTTTCACCGCTGCACTTGATGCATATCTTGGCGCACCAGTAACTTCCTTTCAGGTTGATGGAAAAACATATACACCACAAACCTATGCAGCATTTCTTGGATTAAAAGCAGATGATTATGTTCCGATCACTTCGTTCACACATCACAATTTTTGGACAAGTTTCGCATTGGAAATTCCTGACAACTGGGCCTGGACAAATTATTACAATGTTCCAATGACAGACATGATGTCGATTGTTGACAATGCTACGATGAACGGATATACAGTTGGTTGGGGAGCTGACGTAAGTGAACCTTATTTCTCTTACAAAAACGGAATGGCAATTGTTCCTGAGAAAGAAGTTACGGATATGCGACCTAGCGAAAAAGATTCTTTATGGATGGTTCCATCAAAAGACAAACTCATCACACAATTACTTCGTCAACAATCCTTCGATGATTTGAGCACACAAGACGATCATGGCATGCAAATCACCGGACAGGCGAAAGATCAAACAGGGAAAAAATATTACATCATAAAAAATTCTTGGGGCACAGCTAAGAATGATTTAGGCGGATATTTCTATGCTTCTGAAAATTATCTTCAATATAAAACAACAAGTATTCTCGTTCATAAATCTGCCATTCCAAAAGATATTGCAGTGAAAATGGGAATTAAGCAGTAGTCACTTACCTATAATTCGCAAGACAATAAAAAAAGGCGTTCAGAAATGAGCGCCTTTTAGTTTTAACCTTCTCACCAAACTTATTTGCTGGTTGAAGATTTGCCACCTTTTTTGTGGCCTTTTTTATGCTTACCCTTCATCACATTTGAGTTTGAATGACTGCGTGCAAAATGACTTGCAGGAGCAACTGTAGCTTTTGGCTTCACACTCGGTGCAGGCTTTGCAGAACCAGCAACAGATTTTTTGTGCGCTTTGTGTGTCGCTGTTGGTTTAGCAGCCGTTGTCGTTGAAGTTGTTGTGCTTGTGTTCTGTTTTGCTGGCGCAACCGCTTGTGCTTTCGGAGCTGCTGTTTTTGGTGTTGTAGCCTTAGGTGTTTGTGCTTTTCCTGCAAAAGATGTTGCAAGTGCCATGACCGTAAATACAGCCATTAATTTGATCTTTTTCATAATTGTTTTTTTAAATTGTTTTTAAAATTGTTTTGGGCTGTATGCTAATGTTGTTGCAACTATGAGTCCATAAACAAGAATGAAATGTGATTTAATGTTAAGAATAGTGAAGGGGGTTGATAATTGTCAGCAGTCGGTGTCAGCGGTCGGTGAGTTTGGTTGTGAAAGGGTTGAATTTTTCTGGATTAGCAATCATCTTTCCTAACATTGCCCCAATTTCATTTGCTTTTTGATGTAATTGAAAATGAATTTCCTCTTCAATATAATGGCAATCAAAACTGAAATCAATCCAGGTTAATGTTTCTGCTAGTTCTGCAACAGTCGGTCGTTGTAAACATTTAAACTCCATTTTATATGGCTACAGACAGCTGAAGCATACCGCCAACAGCCCATTGACTTCACTATCTTTGCGCCATGGCAACATATTTCAACACCGACGATCTTATTGCGTTAAAAGCAGCGGAAAATAAAATTCTAAATGCTGTTATTTATCACAATTGGCAGAACAAATTTACTTCCGGAGAAACTTTTGAATTTCTAGATAAACTGGAACTTGTTTTTTCAGATGGAACAAAATTAATTCTGTCGGCCACTGAAGACAATGAACCAGGAATTATTGTGGTCCAGGATTTTGATCCGGAGAAAAACAGATTAATATTATTGCATGAATTCGGAGGTAAGATTGATCACATTGCCGAAGATTTAACTGAAAATCCTTTGTGGTCATTGTTGATTGGTAAAAAACTTGAAAAGGTTGGTGTGGTGGATGAAGGCGATAATTGTTTTTTAAGTGATGCTTTACTTTTAGATTTTGGTGATGAGAAAATGGAAATTCACCCAGGTATGGAAGGATTAATTGCAGAACCTTATGAGAACGTTTAGAATTCGATACATTTTTTGTCAGACAGGATTTTCGTTCAAAATAAACTTTGCCATTGACAAAAAACACTCAGTCTGACAAATAATAATTCAATGATTAAAAAATTCAATCAAACATCAACTATTAAAAATCAAACATCAGCATTTCTGAAATGTTTGATGTTGATGATGTTCTTATTTACTGGAGTATTGCTCAATGCGCAATATGATGCGAATCGTTATCCGATTATTCCAAAACCTTATCAGCTACTGCCCTTCTCAGGCGAATTTTTGATTGATTCGAAAACCGTCATTCTCACCGATAATCGGTTTTATCATAAGGAAATTGATTTTTTTCGAAAACAAGTCAAGGATGTTTATGGGATTGATTTGAAATATGGAAATAAAAAAGTTAGCGGAAATTTCATTTATATTTCTGAGGACAGCATGGATATACCCAATGAAGGATATGATCTTTTTGTCATTAAGAATGAAATTAATATTTATGGCGGTCATGCCGGAATATTTTATGCGCTTGAAAGTTTATTTCAATTAATTCATCCATCAACTGGTTCCCAATTTCCGATTGCACCTTTAAATGTTCCCTCCTGCTCTATCGTTGATCAACCACGTTTTACTTGGAGAGGAATGCATCTTGATGTGGCTCGACATTTTTTTTTGAAAGAAGATGTGAAAAATTATTTGCGTTATATGGCAATGTATAAGTTGAATACTTTTCATTGGCATTTAACAGATGATCAAGGATGGAGAATTGAAATCAAAAAATATCCAAAACTCACTTCTATCGGTGCTTGGAGAAATGGAACATTAATTGGTCATGAAGGAGAAACCGTTCCTCGATTTGACACGATTAAGTATGGAGGATTTTACACACAAGATGAAATTCGTGAAATTGTAAAATTCGCAGATTCGCTTCACATCACCATCGTTCCTGAAATTGAAATGCCGGGTCACGCGTTGGCAATACTCGCTGCCTATCCGGAATTGGCTTGCACATCAGGACCATTTTCCGTTTCACAAACGTGGGGCGTATTTGATGATGTGCTTTGTCCAAGCGAAAAAACTTTTTCCTTTCTGGAGGATGTGCTGAAAGAGGTCTGTGCATTATTTCCTGGCAAGTATATTCATATTGGTGGAGACGAATGTCCAAAATCCAGATGGAAAGAATCCGTTTTTTGTCAAGACTTGATGAAGAAAAATAATTTGAAAGATGAAAATGAATTGCAAAGTTGGTTCACACAACGCATTGTGAAAATGCTACAACAAAGAGGAAAGCAAGCCATTGGTTGGGATGAAATTTTAGAAGGAGGATTAGCAGAAGGTGCAGCAATAATGTCATGGCGTGGTGAAGAAGGAGGAATTGCTGCAGCAAAAACAAAACATAATGTGGTAATGAGTCCGGGTGGTTTTTGCTATTTAGATCATTACCAAAGTCAAAATGCAAGTGAGCCATTGGCAATTGGAGGATATCTTCCGCTGGAGAAAGTTTATGAATATGATCCAGTTCCATCATCATTGAATGCAGATGAGAAAAAATATATTCTTGGGGTACAAGCAAATTTGTGGACAGAATATATTCCCTCATTCACACAAGTGCAATACATGATTTTTCCAAGAATGGCAGCAGAAGCGGAAGTTGCTTGGGATGAAACTGCCAACAAGAATTTTGATTTTTTTGTTGCACGATTGATTCCACATTTTCAATTGTATGACCGAATGAAAATAAATTATTCCAAAAGTTTATTTGAAGTCAAACCGAAAATTGAAAGGGGAAAAGATGGAAATGGAATTTTGATTTCACTTTCAACAATGACGTCCAATGGAAAAATTCACTTCACACGGGGAGGAAAAGAAATAACTTCTGAATCTGAAATTTATTCTGGCCCCATTTCTATCCATGGTGATGAAACGATCATAGCAGCAGTCTATGAAGGTCCTCAAATAAAAAGCTCGCCTTACATCCAACATTTCCAAAAAAATCTTGCGCTTGGAAAATCTATTGCATTGCGAAAAAACCCTTCTACTTCCTATAATACAAATGGAAGTCTCACACTTGTCGACGGAATTGTGGGAAGAAAATCTCCTTGGCTTGGTTCTCAGTGGCTCGGTTTTTCAGGAGACACTTTAGATGCAACAATTGATTTAGGAAAAGACACATTGATCAGTAACGTCAATCTTTCCATTTTGAACGATCCCAACAGTTGGATCTATGCACCTTATTTATTAAAAGTATTTGTTTCCAATGATGGAATTCAATTCAATGAAACAAAAGTTTCAGAACATGTTCCACAAAAAGAATCGTTAACGGAACTCAGCACAAGCTTTCAGAGAGAACATGCCCGCTATGTTAAAGTTGTCTGTTACCCAAGACCTATCATTCCAATTGGACATCCTGGCGAAGGAAATCCTGCATGGCTTTTTGTTTCGGAAATTGAAGTGAACTAAAAATTTCTATTCGAAATTATTTCTTCTTCCCAACCTTCGTTTTTTTCTTCTTCACAGTTTTGTCCTTCTTCTTTGACTTGGTTGTTTTCGTCTTCCCAGATTTCCCCTTCTTCTCATTTTCAGTTTCACTGTTTTCACGAACAGCTTCCCAATACTCATCACCATAATCAACAAGGATTTCAGCACCTGGGCCTATTGCTTTCGTTGCCACAATGTAAGGTCGCCCCTTGATGATAGAGTATTCACAATTGTTATGGTGGCGTTTTCCTACTACAGTTCCATTTGCATCATTGGCATATTGCGCCAATTCATCAGGACATGGCTTCGCGTCTATGCAATTGCTGTTGGATATTGCAAAAACATAAAGCAGTTGTGATAAATCCTTTTTATAGCGATTTAGACACTGTTGCCACGTGAGTTTATCACCCAAATATTCAACGATAATATCGCCTTTTCTGATTCGCGAAGTCGTGAAAAGACCTCGTCCTGCACCTTTGATTCTTGATGGTCTAACCTGAAGCATAAATTGGATAATCTTAATTTTTTGATGTGCGAAAATAATTAAGAAAAGTGTACCATTTACGTTCGCATTGCCAATGTTATCAATGAATATTCGAATTCCCAATGAAAGAATAGATAAAATGTCAGAATCATTTACGATTTCGAATCAAAACTCAGCTTATTCGTCCTTTGTGTTATTCGTATATTCGCATCAAACGTTTTTCACCGAATGAAATCTCTCTTAGAAATAGCAGTTTTCTCCTCTGATGCAGCTCTTATCGCCGACCAAGCAGGTGCAGACCGAATTGAATTGTGCAGCGGATATGCTGACGGTGGACTCACTCCTTCATTGGGAACAATTCGTTTTGTGAAGGAAAATGTAAGCTGTCCCATCTCCGTTATGATCCGTCCTCGTGGAGGTGATTTCTGCTATAGCCAATCAGAAATTGAAGTGATGAAACGCGATATTGAAATCTGTAAGGAAATTGGTGTGAATGGAATTGTTTTCGGAATTCTCGACAAGAATTTCAACATCAACAAAGAAACAAGCTTGCTACTTTCCAAATTGGCAAGTCCGTTGGAGGTAACATTTCATAGGGCATTCGACATTTGCCATGATCCGATGGAAAGTTTGGAAATTCTTATTGCTTGTGGAGTAAAAAGAATTCTCACTTCTGGACAAAAATCTTCTGCATTGGAAGGTGCTGAATTCATTTCTGAACTGAACGCAAAAGCCAATGAACGAATCTCTATCATGCCAGGAGCTGGAATAAATCCAGGAAATATTTCAGAAATTTTGAAACAAACTGCATGTAAGGAATTCCACGCATCTGCAAAACGCCTTGCGACTCACGCAGATTCATTTGGCTTCGGAGAACATGTTTTGCCGCATCCGGAGATTATTGCAGCGCTAAAAGAGAGATTATCATAATGAGAAAAGTTTTTTCGCCACGAAAGCACGAAAGCACAATGGACTTCATTGCACTACGGAAACCTTTGTGCCTTTATGCCTTTGTGGCTCTTTCCTTTTTTTTCTTGCCAACGTTTCTTTCTTCACAAGAAATTTCCCAATCACTTAATTCCAATTGGCAATTTTCTGAAGCAGGAAAAAAGGAATGGCTTGCAGCAACAGTTCCCGGAACCATTCACACCGATTTATTAGCCAACAAAAAAATTCCCGATCCATACATTGGTACAAACGAATCGAAAGTGCAATGGGTGGAAACAAAAACCTGGGAATACAAAACAACTTTCAATGCCGATGTTAATGTTTTGAAATGTAAACACAAGGAATTGGTTTTTGACGGACTAGATACCTACGCCTTTGTTTACTTGAATGATTCATTAATTCTCACAGGAGAAAACATGTTTCTCAGTTACAGAATTGATATCACGAAACTCTTGAAAAAACAAAATAATATTCTGAGAATTGTTTTTCATCCAGCTTCAGAATTGATTGAGAAAAACAAAGCCCTTTCAAGTATTAAAAATCTTCCTGGTGGAGACAGAGTCTTCATTCGTAAAGCGCAATATCAATTCGGATGGGATTTCGGACCGCGCTTGGTGACTTGTGGCATTTGGAAAAACGTAAAATTGGAAGGATGGAACCAATTTGATATTCTGAATGTAAAATACAGAACGGTTGACATCACAAATGACACTGCCATAATTGATGTGGAAGCAAATGCACTGATTGATTCTCAAAAATCATTTAACATTGAACTTTCAAGTGAAAAAACAATTTATTACAAGGCAAATGTGTTGAGCAAAATAAGAACGACACTTATTTATTTTCAAATCAAAATTCCGCATCCTCGCTTATGGTGGTGTAATGGTTATGGAAATCCTGAAATGTACGATCTCAAATTTTCAATCTCCGCTGGAAATAATCATGCGGAAAATTGGACGCGCTATGGAATTAGAAAAATTGAATTCTATCAAAAAACAGATGGTGAATTCCCCAATGATGCAGGCTTTACTTTTTCATTGAACAATCACCCCATTTTTATCAAAGGAGCAAATTGGATTCCATGCGACAATTTTCTTCCACGTGTTTCTTCCGAAAAATATTTTTCATTCATACAATCTGCAAAAAAATCAAACATGAATATGTTGCGTGTTTGGGGCGGTGGTGCATATGAAGATGATCGTTTCTACAACATTTGTGATTCGCTTGGAATGATGGTGTGGCAGGATTTTATGTTTGCATGTGCCATGTATCCTGCAAGTTCTTTGCATTTTCTTGAAATGTATAAATCCGAAGTGGAACAACAAACTTGTCGCTTGATGGATCACCCTTGTATTGCACTCTGGTGTGGCAACAATGAAATTTTGGAGGGATGGAATAATTGGAATTGGCAAAAGGACAATAATATCCACGATGCCGACTCTTCAGAATTGATTCGATCGTATGACGGAATGTTCAATGACTTTCGAGCCCTTCCATCTTTATCATTTTCAAATATTCCCTATGTCGAAACATCTCCTTCGACCGGTTGGGGCCATCCAGAAGCATACAAATTTGGCGACGTGCATTACTGGGGCGTTTGGTGGGGCGACGAACCTTTTTCTTCTTATGACAATCATGTAGGAAGATTCATAAGTGAATATGGTTTTCAAGCTTTGCCAAATCTTTCTTCCATTCAACTTTTCGATCACAATGAAACTTTTTCTCTCAACGATTCCATTCTGCTCGCACATCAAAAAAATGAAAAGGGTTTTGAAAAAATAGATAAGTACATGCAAAGAGATTATCCAGTTCCAACTGACTTTTCTGATTTCAAAACTGTTTCCGATTTTTCCGATTACATCTATGTTTCACAAGTCATGCAACGCGATGGAATTGCACGAGCCATCAATGATCATCGTCGGGCAGAACCGTATTGCATGGGAACAATGTTTTGGCAATTTAATGATTGTTGGCCCGGCACCACTTGGTCTTCAAATGACTATTATGGCCAACCAAAATTATTGCAATATGCCTTGAAAGATTTGTACGCACCGATTTTAGTTTCCGTCGCCGAAAGAAATGATTCTGTTTTGATTTACATAATTAATGATGACACGATCGCACACGATGGTAACCTATCCTACAAATGGATGTCGTTTGCTGGTGAAAGTGCGAGAAACAAAGTGATGCATACCATCATTCTCCCAAGCACAAGCAAGATGGTACTCGGTTTCAAGAAAAATGATTTATTCGAAACGCTCGCTGCTGAAAAAGGTGTTATGTCGGTTATTTTTTACTATGAAAATGGAAAAAACGCTTCTGAATTTTATTATTTCACCAATACAAAATCACTTGCACTTGAAAAGGAACCAGGCATCACTTACGATATTGCTCCAAAATCAAATGCCAATGGAAGTTATACTATAACACTACGTACAATTTCACTAGCAAAGAACATTTACCTGAGCATTGATGAGGCCCAAACAAAATTCAGCGACAATGGATTTGATTTGCTTCCCAAAGCAACAAAAGAAGTGGAAATCGAGAGCCCTCTTTCATTGGAGGATTTGAAAAAGCGTTTGAAAATTCAGCTGATGAATAATTTCAGGGAGTGATTAATAATTATTGATGAACTAATTAATAATTGATTATTGAGACTGCCTTTTCATTTGCAATCTGTAATCGGATAACCTGAAATCATTTGGGCGTGCCCTCGTCAAAAGAAATAAATAAGAAGAGGGAAATCCCTGTTGACGAGGTCGGGCTTTACGCTGCAAGTCCTCATTTCTTTTTTTGTCAGACTGAGTGTTTTTGCCAACAGATTTTTCGTTTGGATAGAAATATGTCTTTGGCAAAAAAGTATCGAAGGTTGACAAAAAAAGAAATTCCGGGCTTTACGCTGCAATCCCTCACGCAAAAAAAGAATATCAATGTGGAATATCAATCTGATATTTTTCATAATACTGCATCCCTCGTCCTCTGTCCCTCTACATCACATCATTTCCTCTTCATCCACCGCCCAGCATCGATATACCAAATCAACTTCACAGAAAAACTATTGCTTTGCGGTGTATTGAAAATGTATTTTGAATCTTCAATATAATTGGCGCGCATCAAATTATCACGCGTTAGAATTGCATTCTTCCAAACCACACTCAACTCACTTCCTGGAAGAAATTGCCAAGTGTAAACCATATCAATATTGAAGGCGTTAAAACTCACATCCGCATTTCCATTGTAAGAGGCATCTTCCACTTTTCCATTTTCATTCAATAAAAAATAACCTGTATAATTTGCTTGTGCCCAATAATGACGAACACGCAAAGTCAATCCCATTTTATTGGTGAATATATATTTCAGCGTTAGCATATTCGTAATCGTATTCATATTCCTCGTTCCAAAAAACAGCGAATCATTTCTGTAGGCAACATAACCCACGTTGTCATTTTTCAATTCCTGCAGCCAACTGTAAACCAAAAACAATTTGTCATTAACCCTCCACCGAGGACCGGCACTGTAAGAAAAGATAGTCCTGTTTCGTTCTAAAAAAATTCGATAAGCAAGTGTTCCGTCAAATGAAAAACGCTTTCTATAATCAGAAGAAACAAAACCACTGAGTTGATAATTTTTTGGATAAATCAAATATCGCCCCGGTACGCGCGCTTCGAAAAAATCAAAACTATTTATTGGATTGGCCAACCAGTTTAAACCCACAGTCATCCAATTCTTGAACGTTACCATGTGCTGACCAGTGATGGTGAAAAAGGTTCTGTGATTTGGAATGAACATACTTCCCAAATCAACATCCAATTTATTCATTGCAAAAATAATTCTCCAGAAAGGTTTATAAATGTTGTAATTCTGCACAACGCCATAATCACGGTAATTATTTCGATCCAGATACCCCATGTCATTGGGATCGAATTTATTGGAGACCACTTTGTATCGGGCAACCACTGTATAATTTCCACTCACTTTTCCAGCCGTAAAATTATAACGGTAACCTGTTTTTGTAGAAGGATTATTTCCTCCAATGACCACGTTGCTCACGTCACCAAAACCCTCCATAGCGAATTTGTTTGTCTTGTCGCCAATTCTAAATTGCAAACTGCTCACATCTGCATCACGCGCACTGCCTGCACGCACAACACTCGTATTGAGAAATCCGATGTAAGAATTATTTTTCAGCAACTTATCGACCACAATCACATTGTAATTGGTCATTGCTTCTGTCATCAATTTTCGATCATCACCAGTAATTGTATCATGCAAGGAAGCAAAAGAGGGAGCGGTTTCTGCATTAAAAAAGCCAAGCCCGATTTTTCCTGGAGTTCTTCCAGAAACCTTTACGGCATTATACAATCGGGAAACCGCAGGGTTATTATTAATTTCTTCATTGGTATTCAATTGAGAGGAAACGGAATTATAGCCCGATGGCTGTGCTCCTATTCTACGCGAATAAAAAAGATCATTCTTGTTGAACAGTTCAGTTCCTTCCGTAAAAAAATATCTTCGTTCATCAAATTTCACTTCGAAAGGAGAAAGATTCAAAACCACATTATCACTCAGCGTCTGACCAAAATCGGGAATCAAAGTCATGTCAAGTGTAAAACTTTGGTTGATTCCATATTTCACATCCATTCCACCACTAAAAGAAAAAGCATTCCGATGATCAAGGTTTTCTCCATAACCTGAAACGTAAGGCAACAAAGCCAAACGAACTGGTGAAATAATATTGGTCAATCCATCTAAATCACCACACTGATTAATTACACCCAAAACTTTCGGATCAACATTATTCCAATAATCAATTTCACGATAACGACGGATGTTTCTTTGAAAATTCAAACCCCATTTTTGCGCATCTTGTTTTGGAAAACGCAAGGCTTGATAGGGGATTTTCATTTCCACATTCCAACCCTGTTCATCTGTAGTAACTTTGCTATACCAAACAGAATTCAAAGTCAAATCCCCTTTATCCACAGTATATCGAGCATCCGTTTGCACACCTGCAGCGGTCACGCCAAAGAAAAAAGCATTTCGACGATCATGGTAGGTATCAAAATAAATTCCGAAGGCATCAGCATTATTTTCGAATTCATCACGTGCACCAAGTTGTCTTAAAATACTATCAGGTGATGAATCATACATGCGCGCTAGTACATAAATGCCTTGGTCATCGTAAAGAATTTTCACTTCTGTTTTTTGTCGTGGCGCCATGCCCGGGTTGGGCTGTAACTGAACAAGATCAGAAGTGACTGCAGCATTATTCCATACTGAATCATTGGGATTGCCATCGATTTTCGGAGCGGAAAACGTGCGCGTAGCTAAGAGCGATTTACAAACTTGCTGCGCTGAAAGAGAATTATTCAGCGAAAGAATGAAAAGAAATAAAACAAATACTTGAGCGTGGCGGTTCATCTGTTGGTAAAGATAAGCAAGCCAGAAGAATCTTTTTGGAATTTTCTATCGAAGCAAAAGTAGAATTCATCGGATTTGACATAAAACCAACAAGTGAAAATTCCTAATTCTTTAGTGGCAACACAAATCGAAATTCACTACCCCTATTTTCTTCACTTTCCACCCAAATTCTGCCCTTGTGTTTTTCAATGAATTCCTTGCAAAGAATCAATCCTAAACTTGTACTGGCTTCATTATCTGTCCCTGGTCTTGAAAAATTATCATCCAACCGGAATAGTTTGTATTGATGGGATTTTGGAATTCCAATGCCGGTATCAATAACTGCAACTTCTACCTTACCATCATCCGTTTTTGAAGTGACGGTAATTGTTCCTCCCTTATGCGTAAATTTTATTGCATTGGTTAGTAAGTTGCGAAAAACAATCGCCAATAAGTTTTCATCCGCATCAATTATCAGATCATCAGGAATTTCATTTTTTATCAATATGCTTTTCCCTTTTGCCTGATCCTGCACGTCGCTAATACTCTCGGAAACCGTGTGATTTAAAATAATTGTACGCGGTGAAAACTTGATGGCTCCCGTTTGCGATTGGGCCCATATCAACAAGTTTTCCAACAAGACATATCCACGATTCGATGCATTGGAAATCATTTCGGCTTTTGCCTTGCTTTTTTCCAGATCATTTTTCTCCAGATATCTTGAAAGCAATTCAGAACTGCTTTTCAAAACTGCAAATGGATTTTTTAAATCATGACTGATGATAGAAAAGAATTTATCTTTTGTTGAATTCAATTCACGCAATTGCAAATCATTTTCTTCCAACGCCAGCGCGATTTCCTTACTCTTTGTGATGTTTACAGCCATTTCAAATCGCACCATACGTCCATCGGTCCATTTTATGGATTGGTCATGGCATTGATACCAACCTTTTGTAATTGGATTTTGAAATTCCCATACATAGGGCTCATTGGCAAATCCTTCAGCATTTAGCAATAAATGATTCGTACAGAATTCACATGGAGCCGTTTTTCCTTGCAAGGCGGAATAGCATTTTTTGCCAATTACTTCACCAAATATTTTTCTGCCAAATTTATTCACGAACAAGATTTCGTGCATTTCCATATCTGCCACATAGATTACTGAATCCATGGCATCCATGGTTGTATGGAATCGTTGATTATCATTTTTCAATACGTCTTCCACTCTTTTGCGTTCAGTAATATCCATCAAGTGAATCAAATATCCTTTTTCATCTTCTCCTTCCAACTTTATTGAAGTTGCCAAACAACTGAAGTAACGAATACCAGAATTTGAAGTATTGTAGAGCTTCCATTTTTTCACAAGTTCAAAATCAAATTGCAATTCAAAGAAAACATCTTCCCCCTCTCTGATTTTATTCTTTTGTAAGTCAGAAAGGTTGGGATCATCAAAAAGATTGAAGCCAATTACCTCATCAATACTTGCCACCCCAAACATGGAAAGACAACTTGGATTACAATCCAGTAATTTTCCTTTGCCGTCGTAAATTTCAAGTCCAATTAGAGATTGCTTGAACGTATTTTTGAATTTTGTTTCACTTTCAACTAATTTCAATTCCGCCTCTTTGCGTTCATTAATATCTTGAACAATTGCTATTTGATATTTTTTACCTCCCACCGATTCATCCATCGCTGAGGCTGTCAATAATCCCCAAAAAAAACTTCCATCCTTTCTAAGGTATCTCTTCTCAACAGAAAATTCTCCTATTTGTTTCTTAATAATTTTAGCTTGATTATTCTCACTTAACACAAGGTCATCTACATAGGTGATGTCTCGAAAAGTCAACTGCATTAATTCAGAAATGCTGTAACCAAGCATATCTGCAAATTTCCTATTAACCTTAATAAATTTTCCAGACTCGACATCCACTTGTGAAACACCAACACCAGACAACTCAAATAATTTTCGAAAACGTGTTTCACTTTCAATCAATTTCAGTTCTGCTATTTTGCGTTCAGTAATATCCTGTACTACGGTGATGTGATATTCCGCACCATGGAGTACATTATTCATTGGACTTACGGTAAGCATTACCCACAGAATTGTTCCATCTTTTCGGATATATCTCTTTTCCGTAATGTATTCACGAATTTTATTTTTACTCAGTAGTATTAGATTTTCCACATTTTTCCCAACATCATCGGGATGGGTAATGTCCTTGAAAGTGAATGACTCCATTTCCTGCGTGGTATAACCAAGCATCTCCGCATATTTACTATTTACTTTTAGGAACTGACCCGAATTTCCATCAACAATACCAACACCTACACCTACATTCTCAAATAATTTACTGAATTTTAATTCACTTTCATTCAAATCCAATTCATTTCGATTCAATTCAAATTGATTCAATTTTTGTTCGGTAATATCTTGGACGATTGCAAGACTATTCTTCTTTCTTCCATCCGTATCAACCAACGATGAAACCGTAACAATTGCCCAAAGAATTGTTCCATCTTTTTTAATGTACCTTTTTTCCTGTGAAAATTCGGTGAGTTTTTTTTCTGTAAGTTTCTGAATCTGAATCTTACTCTCTTCTAAGTCATCGGGATGCGTCAGGTCAAGAAACTTCATTTGAAGTAGCTCCTCCTCATTGTACCCTATCAATTCTAAAAACTTTTTATTGATTTTAAGAAACCCTCCTGTATTCGCATCTACGTGTACGACTCCCACACCTGCTTGGTCAAATAATCGTCGAAACCTTGTTTCAGCATCCGCAATTTGTTTATTGGCTATTCCAAGTTCCACGATTTTTTTCTTTACCCCCAACAAATTTGCGTGAGCCATTTTTGCAGTAATTTTAGCAAAACTTTGGCCAAGATTTTTCAATGTTTCCAATTTAGCACGAGAAAACAAGGGCACTTCTCTTACACATTGCAAATAAGCTTCAGTATCAAAACCATATTGAATAGCTTGTTTTTCAAAAAAGGAAAAATCTATTTTTTCATCGTCAAATAAAAAATGGCCAAAAACAAGATTAGCCAAATGTTTGCCTTCAATAAAAATTGGCAAAACAACTTCGTTTAATCCATTTTTGCATTTATGGTGTACGGGTTTCTCAGCTTTCAGATTTTCCTGGAAGCTACATTCATTTAAAATACAATTGAGTAAAGTTTCAGAATTTACACGATGAAATTCTGTACATATTTTTTGCCCGTCTCTCTCCAGCAAAACATTATTATTCACATCGATGATAGAACAATCACAGCCAACAATTTCAGAAAAATGTTCTAACATTTCCTTCAATTCGGAAATATCTACTAAATCAGAAAAGGAATATTTAGTGCTTGCATCAGATGCAATAATATCCTCCGTGGACAAACCATGAACCACAGTTTTCATATAGCGTATGGGTTTAATTAAAAACTATAATAAATTTTG
>CAIQQJ010000045.1 GCA_903873905.1 uncultured Flavobacteriales bacterium | reverse complement strand
GCTATGATAAACTTTTTGGTTTGCGACATGGTGTTATAGCTGTAGAATCATTCTTTGTGATGAGTGGGTTTCTCATTGGTGAAATGTTGATACGTGAATTTAAAGACGGGTTCAATTTTACAGATCTGAAATATTTCTGGATAAAAAGATGGTTCAGAACCCTTCCACTTTATTATTGTGTTTTGATTTTGAAATTTATTTTCATTGACCATTCCATTTCCTATCACATAGGCTATTATTTTCTTTTCCTACAAAATAATTTTTATGGAATCAACTTCCTTCCTGTTAGCTGGACGCTTGTACTAGAAGAATGGTTTTATATTGTCATGCCATTATTATTCTTTGTTTTTTTTTAGGAAGGGAATCCAAGCACGAAAATTTTTACTTTTTGTATTACTTTTTATTTTCTTGTCAAACGTGATGCGATTGGGTTGGGTGTTGTATACCAATCGCCCTTATGGTGCAATTGTTGGAAATTTCCCATTTCGTTTGGATTCCTTTCTCATTGGTGTTGGACTTGCTGCGATAAAGCTATTTTCTGAATCTATTTATAAGAAAATGGCACGTACATGGTTTTTCATTTGCGCACTTTCAGTTTTCATTGTACTGCTGTATTTTTTCAGGATGGATAATGGCGGAAATTTGGGTGAAAATCAGTTACTATGGTTGCGAACAATTTGGTTTTCTCTAATCAGCATAAGTATTGCATTGTTATTGCCATTTCTCAATGCATCGGTCTCAATTCTTTGGCTGGCAAAATTGAAACCTTTAAATTTCATTATTACTTGGATTAGTTTTCTGTCCTATGGTATTTATCTTGTTCATTTGGATGTTTTCAAGTTGGTGAACCATTTTTTCCCTGGCATAATTCATTTGCATCCAGCAATTTCTACTTCCTTAATGGTTTGTGTGGCTATAACAATCAGTTTTCTATTATACAAATTCATTCATGAACCATTTATCAAATTACGAACAAGAATTGTTAGTAAGAAAATAAATGGTTAAGGAGGTGATCAGCTTAACTTATTCTTCTTGTTGAATTTTGATTGGCTAGGCTTAAAAAGACAAAAATCAGATTAATTTTGAAGTACAAATGGATACCGAAAATAAAAAAAGAATCCTCGTCGTAATCGGTACCCGCCCCAACTTTATTAAGGTCACGCAATTCCGTAAAGTCGCTTCTAAATTCCCTGATTTAGAATTGAAAATTGTACACACCGGCCAACATTACGATGGGAAAATGGCAGATGTGTTTTTTGAACAGTTCAATCTTGTTCCTGATTTTTTTCTCAATGTTCCACCCGGAAGCCCGAATGAACAAATGGAGGAAATACGAAATCGCTTGGAGAAAACAATTGCGGAATTTTCTCCTGACTTGATGATGGTGGTTGGAGATGTGAATTCAACGCTTGCTGCTGCACAGACGGCATCGAAAATGGGAATAAGATTAGCGCATGTGGAAAGCGGTTTGAGAAGTTTTGATGATACCATGCCCGAAGAATACAATCGCATTCTCACTGATGGTATGGCGGATTTTCTTTTTGTAACGGAACAGGCGGGATTGGATAATCTAGCAAATGAAGGGAAAGATAATGAAAGAATATTTTTTGTTGGCAATACCATGATTGACACAATGGTTGCATTTTCAGAAAAAATAAATGCATCCCAAATTTTACAGACATTAAAAGTCAAAGAGAAAAAATTTGTGTTGATGACCATGCATCGGCCAGGCAATGTGGATTCAAAAGAAGGCTTGGAAAAATTGCTGGAACTTGTAAATGGAATTTCAAAAAAATATGCAATAGTTTTTCCTGTTCATCCGCGAACGGTGAAAAATATGCAAGCGCTCGGACTTGAAACGGGATTCAGAAGTAATGAGAAAATTATTTTTACAGAACCACTTGATTATTTCTCATTTCAGAAATTAATTCAACAGGCTGCTTTTATCATTACGGATAGTGGCGGAATACAAGAAGAATCCACTTTTCTTCAGGTTCCCTGCTTAACATTGCGACCGAACACAGAAAGGCCAATTACAATTGCTGTCGGTTCAAATGAGTTGGTGGAATTTGAAATCAATACGATTCTTTCAAAGATTTCGGAAATTGAAAATGGCAAATTCAAAAAGGGCAACATTCCTCCGCTTTGGGATGGTCATGCAACGCAACGGATTTTTGAAGTAATTAATAAAATGCTTTGAAAAAAATTCTTTATCTCACATTCAATGATGCACCTTCCGGAATTTTTTCGGGACAGGTTATTGATGTTTGCCTTTATTGGAAAGAATTAGGATTTGATGTCACGCTTGTTTCTTTTATTTCCCTGAGAAATTTCAAGGTGAATAAAAATAAAATCAAAAACGCATTCCCAAAAGCTATTGTTGTTCCCATGTTTCCCAAAGCGAGGAATTGGAGATTGAATAGTTGGTTTCTCGGAAGAAAAATCAAAAAAATAAATCCTGAAGTAATAGTTTGTCGTGGTGTTTTTGCTACACTTTTGGCAATGGAATTTCGCTCAGGCAGAAAACTTTGTTTTGATGCTCGTGGTGCTTACGAGGCAGAACTGAATGAATATGATGTGATTCCTGATGAAAAAGTGAAATCCGAAATTTCCATGCTTGAACGAAAAGCTGTTTTGGAAAGTGATTTTCGTTTGGCTGTTTCAAATCAACTTGTAAATTATTGGAAAGATAAATTTTCCTATCATTCGGATAACCATGTGATCGTTCCATGCACATTGAATGGTAAATCCTTGATTGAAATTACAGAATTGAAAAAAGCTGAAATCCGAAAGAACTTGGGTTTTACCATAACTGATACGGTCATCGTTTATTCTGGCTCTTCTGCAGGTTGGCAATCATTGAAAAGATTGGATGAGGCAATGATTCCCCTTTTTGATAATAATGCAGAATTGAAATTGTTGTTGTTGACAAATGAAATCCCTAATGAACTTCAGGTTTTGAAAAAATATCCTGATCGTGTAAAATCTAAATGGTTGAAATCTGATGAAGTTGGTGATTATCTTTCTGTTTGTGATTATGGATGGCTTGTCAGGGAAAATACGGTTACCAATCAGGTGGCTTCTCCTGTGAAATTTGCGGAATATCTTGCCGCTGGCCTTGAAGTGATTATTTCGGAAAATCTTGGAGATTATTCGAAGTATGTAATTGAAAATAATGTTGGAATGATTTTGAGTTCTAATCCTTCTCTTTCAAAATTATTAAAACCTGATCTTACTCAGAAAAAACGCATTATGGAATTGGCAAAAAAGGATTTTCTAAAGGAAAATTATCGCGAACTTTATTTTAAACTTCTTTCATGATCGTCGCGCTGCTTACCGATGGTATTTTCCCTTATGTGGTAGGAGGGATGCAACGCCATTCATTTTATCTCGCAAAATATCTTGCGGCTGCGGGTGTAGAAGTGGATTTGTATCATACCAATCAAAGTGATAAAAACATTTCGCTTCTTGAAGGATTTTCAGAAGATGAAAGGAAAAATATCCGATCCATTGTAATAGAATTTCCAAAATTCGGACAAAGTCCTGGTCATTACATACGTGAATCCTATGAGTATTCCAGAAGAATAATGGAGGAATTTTCACGGCAACGTACACCTGATTTTATTTATGTGAAAGGCTTTTCGGGTTGGGAATTGTTGAATAGAAAACAAAAAGGTGAAAAATTTCCTCCCATCGGTTTGAATTTTCACGGATATGAAATGTTTCAGAAACAGGCATCTTTCAAAAGTTGGATTCAATCAAAATTGTTATTGCGGTCTCCTGTTTTGTTCAATGTAAAAAATGCCGATTACCTTTTTTCTTACGGAGGAAAAATTACTGAAATAATTTTGAGTCTAGGAATTCCAAGGACTAGAATCATTGAGATTCCAACCGGCATTTCTTCTGATTGGATAAATGAAAATCCAATTCCAACTTCAGGAGTAAAAAAATTTGTTTTTGTTGGACGATATGAGCGACGAAAAGGAATTCAGGAACTGACAACTGTTTTGAAAAAAACAATTCCAATAAATAAAAACTTTGAATTTCATTTTGTGGGTGAAATACCTGTATCAAAACAATTCAGTTCATCGCAGATTACCTATCACGGAAAAATAGTGGATACCATTCAATTGCAAACTTTACTTCGTACAATGGATGTACTGGTCTGTCCAAGTTTTTCGGAAGGAATGCCAAATGTAATTTTGGAAGCCATGGCAAGTGGACTTGCAATTATTGCCACCGACACAGGCGCAACATCAGTATTGGTGGAAAAATCGAACGGTTGGTTAATTCAGCCAGGAGACAAGGTAACACTTCAGAAAAAAATAGATGAAGTGATAACAATGGATAATAAAAGTCTCGATCTTCTTAAAAGAGAATCAGTGAAAAGGACTAAAGAAAAATTTCGCTGGGAAGAAATTGCAAAAGAGACGATCGAAGGCATTAAGAATCATTTGAAAAGTTTGTAAGCCATGAATGAAAAGATTAGATTTAGAAGAGATTTCCATATGAGTAATAAGTCTGCTATTCCGTTCAATAAACCTTTCAAGATTGGGAACGAGTTGGAAAATATCCAAAAGGCGATTGAATGGGGACATCTTTCTGGAGGAGGAAAATTTTCCGAAGCAGCAGAAAGTTTTTTCAGGAAAAAATTCGGTGTAAAAAATGCAGTCTTGACTTCGTCTTGCACGGATGCGTTGGAAATGGTTGCCTTATTGTTGAATATTCAACCGGGAGACGAGATCATTGCTCCATCTTTTGCTTTTGTTTCCACAGTAAATCCTTTTGTAATGCGTGGAGCAAAAATTGTTTTCGCGGATTCTTGTGACAATCATCCGAATATAAATGTGGAAACCATTCAGGAATTGATTACACCGAAGACAAGAGCAATTATTTGTATTCATTATTCCGGTATGGCTTGTGATGTAGAACGCTTATTGGAAATTTGCAAGGAAAATAATATTCATCTCATTGAGGATGCAGCGCATGCAATTGATGCAACATGGAAAGGCTCACAATACCTTGGAACGTTCGGGTCATTTGGAACATTTTCTTTTCATGAAACAAAAAATATTATTTCTGGTGAGGGAGGAATGTTGTGTGTCAATGATGAACAATTTTTCGAGCGCGCAGATATCATTGTGGAGAAAGGAACAAATCGCCGCTCATTTTTCAGAGGAGAAACATCCAAATACGAATGGGTAGATATCGGCTCCTCTTTTCGGGCTTCCGAATTGACAGCAGCATTTCTTATGGCGCAGTTGATTGAAAAGGAGAAAATTCTAAAGAAAAGAATTTTGCTTTGGAATCTTTATTATGAAAATCTGTCGGAATTGGCCTCTAGTGGATGTTTTTCCCTTCCACAGATTCCTGAAAATGCAAGCAACAATGGGCATATTTTTTATCTCGTCTTGAATTCAGAATCAGACAGGATACAATTGATCAAAGCATTGGCTGATGAAAATATTCTTGCTGTTTTTCATTATCAATCTTTGCATAAAAGCCCTTTTTACAAGGGAAAACACGACAATCGCCCACTTCCCAATGCTGATCGTTTCAGCAGTTGTCTCTTGCGACTCCCATTATTTTATGAATTGGATGAAGCTGGAGTAAATCGGATTTGCCATTGCATTGAAAGCTTTTTCAAGGGATAAATGGTTCGAAAAGGCATAAATTATTTTGCCGATTTGTATACTTATATTTGTTCCGAATTCGTTTTGACTAAGCTCTCCTATTTGCTCATCAGATTTACCTATTTCGGTCTCATCAATGGAAAACAGTGCTGGTAAAATTTATTTCCCAGGTCTTAACGGACTTCGTTTTCTAGCGGCCTCAGCTGTCATTATTACGCACATTGAATTGCTCAAACAACAAGTGGGCTTGCCAAGTCTTTGGGATGAAAAAAAACATCCTTTTTTCTATAATGCAGGTGGATTGGGAGTTTATTTCTTTTTTGTACTGAGTGGTTTTTTGATTACTTATTTGTTGATGGCAGAAAAAAGGAAAGAAGGAAAAATAAGCGTACGTAATTTTTATTTGAGAAGGGTTTTCAGGATTTGGCCTGTTTATTATTTGTTGGTCATTCTGGCATTTTTTGTTTTTCCGCATATTCATATTCTTCGACTCGATTATTTCGATAAGTTTTTACCCGAACATTTTGGTGTGAAACTTTTGCTTTATCTCTTGATCTTGCCCAACCTTGCATTGGCCATGTTTCATTCCGTTCCGCATGCTGGACAGGCATGGTCAATTGGAGTGGAAGAACAATTTTATATTGTTTGGCCATGGATTGTAAGGAAAACGAAAAATGTTTTACGTACAATTATTTATCTAGGAATAGGGATAGTGATTTTTAAGACCGGAGTCCTTTTCATTTGCACTTATTTTCCTGGTCATGCCTGGTTGGAAGCAACGAAGGCTTTTATTGCAATGACAAAAATTGAATGCATGGCAATTGGTGGGCTAGGAGCATGTATTGCGTTTGGTGATTATAAAAAAATAATGGAAATTATATTTAACCCAATTGTACAATTGATTTCCTATGCAATGTTGCCGATTTTGATTTTTTTCACTCCACCTGCGATACAAGATGGGGAGCATCTTATTTATTCCTTGTGTTTTCTTGTTATTATCATGAATGTGGCAATGAATTCAAAATCATTTATTAAACTTGAAAATAAGAGTTTAAATTTTCTTGGGAATATTTCTTATGGCATGTATATGTTTCATATGTTCATCGTTGTGCTGGTTTTAAGAATTGTTCCTGAGTTCATAAATGTGAATAATATAGTTCTTGTGAACTTCGCTTATTATGGATTTACATTTGCATTGACAATCGGATTTTGCACCTTATCCTATTATCTTTATGAAAAGCCTTTTATCAGATTGAAAAAGAAATTTTCTTCTATTCTCAGTGGGAGTGATGCAATAAAAAAGTCATCATGAGACAGACCAGATTGATCAATGTGCTGATTTTTCTTTCTGTTTTTATCAGCTCCATTACGTTTTTTAATACACCCTTTGAAGGTTATTTTCATTATATCATCTTCATTCTTCTGCTACCACCATTCATGATCAATTTTGGGGCTCCCAAAAAAGTGATGGGACTTTTGGTTATTCCCTTAATCGCGGGTATCCTCGAAATTTTCATGGGAAACAACACATGGGATTTGTTTCTAAAAATCTTTATAGGTGTACTTCTTTCTGCAAGTTTTTATGGATATGTGATGGAATATTTTGATTTTGATACACAAAAGATATTTGGTTATTACTTAAAGGGGGCTCTTATTGTTTCATACATAGGGTTGTTCCAGTTTTTTAGTTACCAGTTTCATTTCCAATTAGGATATGATTATTCTTGGCTATTTAATAAATGGGGGGTCATCCCTGGGGGATTTGGAATTCGGATTAATTCTGTTTTTTCCGAACCTTCTCAATGCGCTATTGTTCTTTCCCCTGCTTGTTTTGTTGCCGTATATAATATGTTACCTCGAAATAAAAAGTATATTTTCTCAAAATTTCAATCGGCAGTTATTTTGTTGGCCACTTTCCTTACCACTTCATCCACTGGTTATATGGGACTTTTCCTGATCCTGTTTTTTCTTCTACTTAATTATGGAAAAATATCATACTTCCTAGTCGGTTTTCCTGTTATCATTCTTGCATCATCTATTCTCTATAACAATGTGCCGGATTTCAAATCCAGGGTTGATTCTTCTCTTGGACTTTGGGTGGAGGAAGACTTTAAACTTGAGAATGTAAATTCTTCCAGCTTTATTCTCTATAACAATTACCATATCGCGCAAGAAAACTTTTTGTCAAATCCTTTTACAGGAACAGGACTTGGTTCCCATAAAGTTGCGTTTGATAAATATTCATTGACAAACAGGGCGGATATAATAGATTTACAATTCAATAAATCGGATGGGAATTCACTCTTTATCCGATTGATGTCGGAAACTGGTTTGATGGGGCTTATTTTCATTTTTGTATTTATCCGTAGGTTTTATGTACGAAGAAATGAGTTCGATGAAGAGGGCACTCATTGGATTATTTCAAATGCGATTTTAATTATTATTCTTCTCTATTTACTTCGACAAGGAAATTATTTTCTAAATGGATTTCCATTATTTCTTTGGTTGTATTATTATAATAGGAAAAAACATGTTGAACGAATTCAAGAATTAAATGAGACTATTTTGGTTGATGAAGAAAATGTGATTGAGAAATCCGACGAAATTCCGCCCATTTAATCTTTTAAAGACTTATAGGCACCTATTGAATCTAATAACGAAATAAACGTCATTTCTCGACTCTTCCACCTCTTACGGTCCCATTCTCCAGTTGCCCTTATAACAGCACCTTTCATCCAATGCGCTTCAATATTCACTCTCCTAATAAAATAGGGTGAAGCGCCAATATTGCTTCCAGGAATTGTAGTGAAATGATAATCATAATTACTGCAGATCAAACGAAGTTCTTTTTCACCTATACTTTCCAAAGTGTTATTGGGACTGCAAAAGGATTTCACGGTAATTCCAAGTTGATTTTCAATTTCTTTCTTGCTAGCTAGAATCTCATATTCAATTGCTGCATTATTGGTTCCTCCCTTCAATAAGGAATGGGACATTGTATGCGACCCAACTGAATGACCTTTGGAAATAAGGATTTTTAAATCACTCCAGGAAAGGGCAGAAAAATCTTCAATGGCATTATCTACTTCAGAATTAATTTCCGGCCTAATGTTTTTTAGGAAAAACGTTTTCTGATTTTCAGATGGAGTATTTACAAATTCAGGTATTATAAAGAAAATACATTTGATATTGTATTTGTCTAGCACTTCAATGGTCAAAAGATTGTTTTTTATGCCATCATCAAAAGTCAGCAGAAGAAATGGTCTTTTCCCTTTCTTACGTTTAGATAAAATATCGTCCAGGTCGGCAATAGTTGCAAATTCAAAATGCTCATTAAAAAAAGCAATCTGTTTACTAAAATCCTTCAAAAACTTTTGCTGTACTCCATGGTAATTGAGCACCACTAATTCATTTCTATCTGCAATTACACCATGAATGGAATATTCAATCCTACCTAGAACCGCTTTGGTCAGGTGTTTAATGTTATGTTTATGAAACGAGTACTTCATTACCAGGTGTCTATATCACTTCTGAATAAATCCCACTTCCCTGAATCCATTACAGGGAGTGATTCATTAAATGATTTTACGATAAAGAAAATTTTCTTTTTCGACTCTTTAAATCCACTAGAATAGAGCGAGGGTGAAAGACTATTTAGTGATAATTTGTTAATCGCAATAGAAATAATACTAATTACAAATGAAGCAAAAGCTTTTCTGGACAATGCTCTTAGTCCTCTTTCAACCATCAAATTATCTTCTGTCGACGAAACAATGTTCCCAACAATAAGTTCATTTATCATTCGTTTTCTTCTGTTGTACTTTAGTTCAAAACGAACAAATTCATTCTTTTCCTCATAATTAAATATGAAATATTCGTTTTTTGAGTAGTTTTTTCGCCATTCTGAAAATTCAGCATCAGAAGTGAGCCTGAAGGATCCCAAAGGCAGCTGCTCATGAAGCTGACTTTTTTCATCTGGAAATATTTTTTTTAAACGCCGCTTATCAGGACTGAAAATACCAGCTATTGGATTCACAATCTTTATATACCATTTCATATCTAAAACATTAGTCCATCCATTTCGAATGAAACTCTTATAGGAATCCTCGACAGGAAATCCAACTAGAAAATCTATACCATATTTCGATCTCTTTTCTTCAATGGCATTTAGCAATTTTTGAAATATGCCTTTTCCTCTGTAATCAGGATGAACCAAAGAATTTCCAGATTGATAAGAGCAATATTCTTTTCCTTCATACGAGTAGGGCCAGTAAAAAAATGATTGAAAGCCTGCTATCTTATTCCCTTCTTTTGCCACCACACGAATACACTTCTCCTGCTGGTAAGGATGTTCATAAAAATCAGTCATGAGTTCAGCAAAATCCTTGGAGTTAACACCATATTGCATGCTGAACAATTGAGCAACCTGTGGTTTCATCCAGTCTTCAAAGTCGCCTATCTCTATTTTCATTTTATTTAATCTGCGTTGAAGATAAAAAAAGTATTCTAGTTTCAATCACGAAAAACCGTTTTGAGAAAAAGGAATTAGCCTATCTTCGAGATGCGAAACAGTATGAAAATTATAGTACTATATGAAGAATTGGCGGGCTATTTTATGGCCTGTATTACTGATTTTGCGGAAAGATACGACGCGCAGGTTTTGGTCATAAGGAAAGAATCAAATCCTTCTGCTCCATTCAGATTTGAAAAGCATCCTATGATTGAGATCCTCGATCGTAATTTGGTTTCGGAATCTGATTTGTTTCATAGAATGAAATCTTTTTCAGCCCAAGCCATTTTTTGCGCAGGATGGTCCAATAAATTTTATCTGAAAATCTGCAAACATTTCCAGCCAACTATTCCCATTATTCTTGGACTTGACAACTGGTGGAATGGTTCAATAAAGCAACGCATTTCAACATCATTGGCAAAATCATATTTTTCGAAACGGTTTGATCGATGTTTTGTTCCTGCAACACCTCAAAAGGATTTTGCAATTCGTCTTGGGTTTGCAGAATCGAGAATTGAAACAGGTGCGTATGCGTGCGATTTTGTTCAGTTCAACAATTATTTTCTTGAAAATCGTGAAGGAAAAAGGGATTCCTTCCCCAAACGTTTCATTTTTGTGGGTCGTTATGTAGAGGAAAAAGGAATAGATATGCTCTGGAAGGCTTTTTCTGAAATTCAAAATGAAAGTCCAAATGATTGGGAACTGTGGTGCTTGGGAAAAGGTGAATTGAAACCTTATGAACATCCCAAAATCAAACATTTTGGTTTTGTTCAACCTTCTGAAATGAGAAGTTACATTCAACAAACTGGTGTTTTTGTTTTGCCAAGTCTGTTCGAACCTTGGGGTGTGGTTGCTCATGAATTTGCAGCGGCGGGATTTCCTCTCCTTCTCAGTGATCAAGTTGGCGCAGCTGAATTTTTTCTTAATGAAACAAATGGGTTTAAGATTGAACATGGGAATTCCAACAATCTTAAATCCGTACTGAAGTCTGTTATTAAAATGAGTGATAATGAACTTTACGCAATGGGAGAAAATTCCAATCGAATTGCATCTTTACATACGCCGAAAATTTGGGCTGAAAAACTGTATCATTTGATAAATTTGAAATGAATTTTATTCACTAATAAAAAACACTTTTGTGTGCGGAATTAACGGAATCATTCATCTTAAATCACAAGGAAACTTCGAATCACAAGTTCGGAAGATGAATCTTGCGCTTGCACATCGGGGGCCGGATGATGAAGGAATATTTTCTGAAGATGGAATTGCATTAGGGCATCGCAGACTTTCCATTATCGATTTGTCGAGTGCGGGCCATCAACCGATGAAGTACGCCAATGATCGTTATACGATTGTTTACAATGGAGAACTTTATAATTTCAAGGAAATAAAAAGTGAAATGACTGAAGTTTCATTTCACACCAATACGGATACGGAAGTTATTCTTGCGGCCTTTGTAAAATGGGGCGAGGATTGTTTGCGACATTTTAATGGAATGTTCGCCTTCGCGATTTTCGATAAGAAAAAACAATCTCTTTTTATTGCACGCGATCGATTGGGAATTAAGCCACTTTATTTTTCTACAATTGATGGAAATGTAATTTTCTCCTCTGAAATCCGTGCTTTGCTTTCATCTGGAATGATTGCAAGAAAAATGGATTTGAATTCCCTTGATGATTATCTGCATTATCAAACTGTTCATGCTCCAAAAACAATCATTGAAAATGTTCAACTATTAATGCCCGGACATTTTATGCTGATTGAAAATGGCGCAATTGAAATGAAATGTTGGTGGAAACCCACAATTAATAAAAATGAAATTATTCCTGATTACAAATCGGTTTGCAAGGATGTTAGACAATTGTTGAGAGACGCAGTAGAACGACGATTGGTTGCCGATGTTCCTTTTGGAGCTTTTTTGTCAGGAGGAATAGATTCAAGTGCAATTGTTGGTTTAATGAGTGAGGTAGCGAGTTCTCCTGTCAATACTTTTTCAATCACATTTGATGATTCGGAATTCAGTGAAGCGGTTTATGCGAATCAAATTGCGGAAAAATTCAAAACGATTCATCATGAAATAAAATTGAAGCCGGAAGATTTCTTAAATGATCTTCCCAATGCCTTGGATGCAATGGATCATCCGAGTGGTGATGGACCGAATACCTATGTGGTTGCGAAGGCAACAAAAAATGCCGGTGTTACAATGGCGCTTTCTGGTTTGGGTGGCGATGAATTGTTTTGTGGTTATGATATTTTCAAAAGATCTGCAGAATTGGAAAGAAAGAAATGGTTGAATTCTGTTCCACGATCCTTACGAAATGTTGCAGGAAATATTTTAAAGAAAAAAAAACCTGGTGTTGCGGGAGAAAAGAAAGCTGTGATCTTGGGAATGGAGAAAATTAATTTTGCATCTTTTTATCCGATTTCAAGACAAGTATTGCTAAAGGAACAGATTGGAAAAATTCGATATTCGAAATTTGAAGATTCGAATGTTGTTGCCGAAATGCTTCGTTCAATTGATAAGGAAATTTTGGGAGAAGATTTTCTGATGAGTCGTGTTTCCATTGCGGAAATTACAACTTATATGCAAAATATTTTGCTGCGAGATACGGATCAAATGAGCATGGCGCATGCTTTGGAAGTTCGTGTTCCATTTCTGGATTATAAATTGGTGGAATATGTTTTGAATCTTCCGGATGAAATGAAATATCCAATTACAACGAAAAAGTTGCTTGTGGATGCAGTTTCTGATTTGTTGCCGAGTGAAATAGTGAATCGTCCGAAAATGGGATTTACTTTCCCGTGGAAGAATTGGATGAAAAATGAATTGAGGAATTTTTGCGAAACTCGAATAAGCGAACTTGGGAAACGAGAACCTTTCAATGCAAAAGGACTAAATGAATTGTGGAATAGTTTTTTGAATGATGATCCGAAAGTAACTTGGTCAAGAATTTGGCCACTTGTTGTATTGTCACATTGGCTTGAAAAAAATGACATCAATTAAATCCAAAAAGAAAGTACTGGTCTTTATTGATTGGTTTTTGCCCGGTAACAAAGCGGGCGGTCCAATTCGTTCTGTTGCAAATTTGATAGACCATTTTGATACTGAATTTGATTTTTCAATCATAACGCGTGATACGGATTACACGGAATCAAAACCTTATTCAGGAATTAATAGCGATGCGTGGAATGTTTTGCCAGATGGGAAACGAGTTTATTATATTTCTGCGGGGCAGTTGAATAAAAATACAATCGCACAATTATTGCGCGATGAAAAATACGATGCTGTTTATTTGAATGGAATTTGGTCACAGGCTTTTACAGCTTGGCCAATGAAAGAATTGAAGCGATCGAAGTTCAAGGGGGAAGTCATTGTTGCAGCGAGGGGAATGTTGGCCCCTTCTGCTTTGGCCATTAAGGCAACCAAGAAAAAGTTGTATTTGCATCTTGCCAAATGGAGAAATGATTTTTCAAATGTCATTTTTCATGCCACTGATTTGAAAGAAGCGAGTGATATCAGAAATGCGATTGGAGATAAAACAGAAATCCTTGTTGCTGGAAATCTTCCGAGAATGATAGCTGCTACATTTCAACATGCAGCGAAAAAGCCTAAGGAATTAAGAATTATTTCTGTCGCGCGAATTTCTCCTGAGAAAAACACGCTTTATGCAATTGAAGTGTTGTCAAAAGTGAAGATTCAACTGTCTGCTGATTTTTATGGTCCAATTTACAGCGAAGAGTATTGGTTGGAATGCAAAGCTGCTGCTGAAAAACTTCCTGCGAATATTAATTTGAATTTCCTTGGTGCAATTGCTGCTGATGAGATTTCAAAAAGCTTAGCGAATTATGATTTGCTTTTCATGCCAACACGGGGTGAAAATTTCGGTCACATTATTCTTGAATCACTGCAATCGGGAACGCCAGTGTTGATTTCAGATCAAACGCCTTGGAAAAATTTGGTGAAAGAAAATGCAGGATGGGATTTGCCACTCCAATCGCAAGATGCCTTTGTGAAGATTATTGAATCAATTTGGGGAATGAATGAAAGTGAATTCAGGATTTGGTCGGAAGGGGCAATTCGTTTTTCAAAGCAGTATGCTTCGAATGAGAAGTTGATAGTGGATAATAGGAAACTTTTCTCATAATTATTTTTTTTGCCACTAAGGCACGACGGTATTCCTGATTGAAAAGTGTTTTTTTTTTCGCGTGAGGGATAGTAGAGCCACATAGTGGTCCCTTCGGGAGAAAGCCCGGAAGTCGCAGTGTCGGCTTTTCAAACCCTATACTGCGGCTGAGGACTTGAAACGGATAACCCGACATCCAACAGCACTGTTGGGGGACACGCCCTAATGATTACCGATTTTCTGATTTCAGATTACAAATGAAAAAGAAGGGGGAGCTATTTCAAATAATAAATTGATGTGAAGACGGCAGGGGAAAGATGGCAGGAGGCAGGGAAAACATACGTCAATGAAAAATCTCAAATGTTCGAATTTCGAATCTTCAAATATAAAATCAATCTTCACTTTCTGTTGAGAATTGTCCTTCCTCCAAAACTTTCATCTTCACGGATTCAACGCTGTGTTTGAAACGTTTCATGATCATGAATTCATAACCACCGAATTCTTTTTTCTCATTCACAGCAGGAATACGACCGAATAGATAATTCATCAATCCGGAAACTGTTTCGTAATGTGGACTTTCAGGCAATGCAATTGGCAAGACATCGTTGACATCGGAAATGCTGGCCATTGCGTTTACAATAAATTCAGTATCGGACTTTTTCTCGACTGCTGGTTTTTCCTCATCGTATTCATCCTGAATTTCACCAACCAATTCTTCAATGACATCTTCCATTGTTACAAGTCCAGCAATTCCACCGAATTCTGTTGTAACCATTGCCATTTGAATGTGCAAGGTTTGAAATTCACGAAGCAAATCATTGATGCGTTTGCTTTGTGGAATAAAATGCGCGGGACGAATCATGCTTTCAATTTCAGCACGACCCATCTTTCCGATTTTCAAAAGTTTGAGTAAATCTTTCGCGTAAATAATTCCGATTACATTGTCCAACGAATCCTTATAAACCGGCATACGGGAATAACCTTCCTCGATCATCTTGTCGAGAATCTCATCATTTCCCAATTCAATATCAATTGCAGAAATTTTATTGCGAGGAACAAGAATGCTTTTTACAGCGCGATCATCGAATTCAAAAACATTCTGAATCAATTCGTGTTCTGATTGTTTGATGGCACCGCCTTCTTCACTTTCTGTCAATAACAAGCGAAGTTCTTCTTCGGTATGAATATCGTCATGGTCAGCAGAAATACTTATTCCAAAAATCCGAAGTGTAAGTCGTGTGAAGAAATTTACGAGCCAAATGAATGGTGCGAAAATATAGTAGAATGCGCGTAATGGCAAAGCAACAAACATGGATGTTTCAAGCGAATAACGAATCGATAATGTTTTGGGAACCTGTTCACCAATAACCATGTGAACGATGGTGATTAATGCGATGCCTGTTGCAAATGCGATGGTATGCATGGTAGGCTCGCTGACCATAAAATGCATTTTGAGAAATAGAATATCGAGTAGGGAAGAAATGTAAGGTTCACCAACACGACCAAGAATCAAACTTGCTACGGTAATTCCGAGTTGGGTCGCTGATAAATAGCGATCCATTTTGTTGAGAATGCTTTTTGCAATTTTAGCTCTCGCACTTCCTTGATTTATTTTGAGATCAATTTGTGAGGAACGAACCTTCACCATCGCAAATTCGGCTGCGACGAAGAAAGCATTGAGAAGGATGAGGAAAATAATCAGTATCAGATCTGGTACCATAGGGAAAGAGGAACGCTCTTTGAACTGCAAATATACGATATTAGCAGGAATGTGAAAGAATTCAGTAATGACGGACTTTTTAGAGCAAATAGGGTGTATTTGCACATTTTCAATTACTGCAAGACGGTAATGAGTAGATATTTCTCCATACACACATTATCTTTACAACATGTCGACTGAAAAAACGGACTTGGCGAGATTCAACAATAGCTGGTATAAACCGGGCGCTTCTTTTTTGAAGCGAGGTTTGTGGTATTGCATGAATAATGCATTTTTTTGTTCGCGATTTCCTTTCAGTGGATTTAAAATATTTCTTTTAAAACTATTTGGGGCGCGGGTTGGGAAAAAAGTGGTGATAAAACCAGGTGTGAATATTAAAGCGCCGTGGTTTCTTTCAATTGGAGATTTTGTTTGGATTGGCGAAAATGTTTGGATTGACAATCTTGTAAAAGTTTCAATTGCTTCCAATGTTTGCCTTTCGCAAGGAGCCATGTTGCTCACTGGAAATCATAATTATAAAAAGTCAACATTTGATTTGATGACGGGTGAAATAGTTTTGGAAGAAGGTGTGTGGATAGGAGCGAAGGCAGTTGTTTGTCCGGGAGTGATTTGTGCTTCACATTCTTTACTAGCGGTAGGATCTATTGCAACATCGAATTTGGAAGCGTATGGGATTTATCAGGGCAATCCTGCAGTGAAAATGCGTGAGCGGGAAATTAATGCAGAATAATCAAGGTCTCATCCTTGCACCTGGATCGCAGCGGAAAGTAAAACGGATTTCATTTTTCCCATTAAGCACCAATTTTATTTTTGCGATTGGCTCGGTAAGACAATTCTCGCAAGCATTGGGTTCGACGTTGTAAATTTCTTTATTCACTTTACGCGTTAGAAAAACGTCGTAGTTACCTTCAGGAATTGCTTCGCTGAAAAATCCATCTTTATTAATGCTGATTAAATATCCACGTGATTTATTTCTGAATTCCAAGGTTGAATTTGTAAGCGGTTTCCAAATTGCAAGTTGAACAAGTATTTCTTCTGTTGGTCGCGCTCCTCCGCAATAGGGAAGGTTGTAAAAAACTTCACCTCCTATTTCAGGTGTTGGACCATTGTATGGAATAGTTTTTTTTGACAATGAATCCGAAAGATGGGAATTGGCAGTGTCTTTTTTAATGGAATCTTTTTGGATAACATTTCCATTAACCGTGTCCAAAGGAATTGGCAATGAAACCAAAGAATCGATTCTCGATTCGTTTTTCTTTTCTGCTTCAACACAAGAGGAAAGAAAAATTCCCATTGCAAAAAACAAAATAAAAAATTTGAAATTCGACTTGCGTATTTTCATTTCAAATAAATGACTCCCAACTTTATACTACTTCGGTTTTGGAGATGTAGGTTTAGTTCCAGCAGGCTTCGGCTTTGCTTTTGGCTTGGGTTTTGGTTTGAATTTTGGATCGCAATAAACAAGCAAGTATTTTCCTGTGTGAATCAAATTGCTTTGCATGTGATTCCAGGTACGTAGTTGTGCAACGGTTACATGGTATTTTTTTGCAATGACAGAAAGGCTTTCACCTTTTTTGATTTTGTGCATCACCTTAACCCTTGGTCCAGGCGCAATTGAATCGGAATCTTCTCCCAAACGAATTGATAGTTGTAGTTTTTTCAAACTATCCATTTGGAAAACGAGTGAATCTTTTGTTGGATTTTCTTTCATCCACAAAACCGTTTTCACCATAGCCTGACTCAGCAAATTCGCTTTCAAGCGATATCCTCGGGGTGACATGTGAATTCCATCGGGATTTGCCAATGCTTGCTCCTGAAATTTCGGCATCACATTCCACCCACCAGCAACCCAATACCAATCGAAAACGCCACAATTCTGTGCCTTCGCCACTTTCTTGATCAGGTTGGAAAAAATTTCTCCTGATGTAACATGATCGGCTTTGTGATACATGTCCATTGTGGATGTTAGAATGATACTTGCATTTGGTGAAGCTGCGTGAACCATTTGAACAACTTGTGTGATGATAGTTTCTTCATTAGCCTTTATACTATCATCATACAAATAATCATTTGTACCAAAATCAATAATGATCAAATCAGGATGTAATGCTGGAATTTGTTCTGCGAAAAGATTTTCGTACAAGATGGATTTATACATCGCACCACCCACTCCGCAATTGTGATAAATCAATCCATTGTCACTTGGTGTTTCTAAACTCATTCCATAAAAAACCAATTCAGATTCGTTAGGATGATTTTTCTTGACGTGAAAAATTATTTCATTCTTGAATGAAGGCAAATCAATTTCATAATAGGGAAGCGAGTCACCGGCAATAGTGTCCACATTTACAGGAATAAATTTTCCACCGACTTCCACCACAAGATCATAACTGATAGAATCTTTTTTGCAGAATATTTTCAGCTTTGAATAATTTGAGGGAACATCATTTATAAATGTGAACGTGAAACTGGCGTTCGTGTCAATGGTTTTGGAAGTCATTCCAGAAACACCTAACGGTATTTTTGGCGGCAGGATCAAACTTTTCCCATAGGTCCATTCACCCGTGTGGGTGGTGTGGTATTCCACAGACGAATATGTTTTTGCAGTCGAGTAGGGAAACATAATTCCTCTTCCACCATCACCAAGTTCTGCCTGCAAATATTTCCGCATTTTCCCTGGAAACAAATCGGATTGCAAATGTGAATCACCTAGATGGACGATAGACATTTTTTTAGCCTTTGTTTCATTCCAACTTTTGTTGAATGTATCTAAAGCAGTTCTACTGTAAAATTGAATCATGCCAAACTCGGGATGCAAAAAGGGATATTTTGTTGCATAGATTTCAGTTGAATCCTGCGCCCACACATTCACGAACAAAAAAGAAAAAAATGAAACCATCAATACGGCTTTATTGAATGTTTTCATTGGAGAAAAAATGTTGGGAGAAAATATTTTCAAATTATAGTTTTTAGTCACGCTTCAAGATAGAGTTTATCCGCCAACATGCTCACGGAATTTTTTTTAGTCCTTTGTTTTTTACGGAATCATTAACATTGTTTTTGATGGAGTCCGCATCCTTAGGTGTTGAATCTTGTTTAGGAGATTTAGGGTTTTTTGTTCCCGAGCCATTCATAATTTTCGACATCATTTTTATATGCCAAGAAGTATTGGCAGAGAAAACTCCATTGATGAAAATGACATCGTTGATGCCATTGTCCTTTATCAGATCAAGTAAACTTCCATTGTAATAACGGTAATCCACTACAAAAACAGTTTCATAATTCGCAACTAGATACGTGGAGAATGGATTTCCATAGGAATTTTTCACTACAACAACTTTTCTTCCGTTCTTAACGTCGGTATCAATTCGCATTAATGGATTATCACCACCAAGAAAAACACCGTAAGAATTTCCGCCACTCGCATGTTCAGCATACAAGGAACCTCCCGTACCTTTTGAAAGTGTTGGGCCATAGCGAATGGTTTTCTGTTTTCCAGGAACCATCCAATATTCTACAGAATCAGGATTGTCTTTCAGTTTTGAATCGCGCGTGAGATAATACAAAGAACCTAGATAATTTTTTTTCACTTTATGCGTCATCGCTTCGAGCGCAATTGGATTAATTGCTGCTGCATGACAAAATGCAACGTAAGCGTAATATGCGCCCAATCCTGTCCAATGGTGATCGGTGCCAAAATAAATATACTGATTGCGATGTGCTGCAATTTCGGAATAGGCATCAACTGTTTTTATTCCGGAAACCAAATTTCCATATATCTGGTCGATGTTTAGTTTTTCCGACGCAGCCATTTTTCGATATTCCGTTGGCGGATAAAAAGCGATGGAAGAAGGAACAGCGATGTCGTAAATCGTTGCTTTCCCTTGCAATGCTTCCTGGTATTTATTTACAGCAGCCGCATACGACTTTGCCATAGAACTACTTCCTCCAAACACTTCCATTGCACGGTTGTCATATATTACAACGCCTTCTGTTGTTTCCGCCGAGCCACGATCTGCAGAATCAAGTGCAAGTGTATCTGATTTCCCCAAGGTGGTATCAACATTGGCTGGTAATTGTGCGTCTACGGCAACCGTTTTGTAGAAACCGATTTTTTCGGAATGAACTCCACGATTTTCCTTGAGATAAAAGGAAGTACTTACAAATCCTTCTCTGAATGGGAAATTGTCAGCGAGGAATAGATCCAATCCTTTGAAATAATTTCCTTCAAAAAGTGATTTGGTGGAAAGGATTGGCATTTCTGCCAGTTTTCGTTTTTCCACAATGGAAATTTTTGAATGGGGAAGAACAAAAAACAAAATGCCCATTACTCCCAACACGATTGTAAAAACAATCAAGTTGAAGAAAGCGAATTTTTGTTTGGAGGTTCTCGGTCTCATTTTATTTACGTCAGAATCGATAATAGATAAATGGATTGTAGCTGTTGCCAACCAACATGGATGTTGCAAGGAAAAGCAAGAGAAAGTTAACCACAATATTCATTCCGTACCAAATTTGTGCTGTGCCACTCACCAATTGACGTTTTACTTTTCGGTGAATAATCAAATAAATTGGCATGCAGAATAATATAGCCAAGAACATCCAGAAAATGTTTTCCTGAAATACAATTCGGAATTCGAAACTCGACAAGTCGTGTCCTGCAACGCCTAACATGATTCTGAGAAATTCCCACATGCGATTCAAGTCGGTGAAATAAAATAGCACCCAACCAAAAATCATTGCCGCCAATAAATAAATGTGTCCAAAAACAGCCGGAATTTTTTTCATGAATTTAGCAAGGAACATGCGCTCGATCAAAATCAAAAATCCCCAGAACAATCCCCACAAAATATAATTCCAACACGCACCATGAGATCCTCCATGCCAGAAACCGGTTAGAAACCAAACAATGAAAAGATTTCTATAGCCTTTCGATTTATTTCCTCCTAATGGAATGTAGATGTAATCGCGGAACCATGTTGAAAGAGAAATGTGCCAACGTCTCCAGAAATCCGTTGCCGATTTAGCAACGTACGGATAATTGAAGTTTTCATAATAATGAAAGCCGAACATTCTTCCCAATCCAATTGCCATATCGGAATAACCGCTAAAGTCGAAATAGATTTGGATGGTGAACATGAGAATTCCAAACCAACTTTCCGCTACAGAAAGATGAGAGAGATCGCCATCGAGATATTTCACAACAAAGGTTCCTGCAATATTCGCGATGCAAACTTTTTTGAAAAGCCCTACACAAAATCTCGTAATTCCAGTGGAAATATCGACAATGTTGAATCTTCGTTTGTCAATTTGATTCGCAATGTGTACATAACGCACAATAGGACCGGCAACCAATTGATGATACAAACTCACAAACATCAAAAACTTGAGCAATGATTTTTGTGCCGTTACTTTTCCGGTATACACGTCAATTACATAGGAGATGGATTGAAAAGTGTAAAACGAAATTCCGATTGGTAATGCGAAGGATGGAACTGTCATGTGCGTTCCAAGAAGATGGTTGAAGTTGGAAATGAAAAAGGCACTGTATTTAAATGTCAACAAAGTACTGATGTTGAAAATCAAGGAACAGATAACGCCGATTTTCGCAATTGCTTTTCCGCGGTTTGCCTCGATGAAACGACCATTGCCATAATCGATCAATGCTGTAAGTGCAAGAAGGCCAATCCAGATTGGTTCGCCCCAGGCATAAAAAACAAATGAAAAAATAGTGAGAATTAAATTGCGGTACGTCGGATTTTTCGATGCATAATAGAGCAGCAAATTCAGCGGCAGAAAAATGTAAAGAAAAGTCAAACTTGCAAATACCATAATTCAGTCTGGGGTCTTCAGTGGGCAGTTTTATTATTGCCAACTGACATTTTTTGAGTTGCCAAAATTAGCATATTTCTCCTTGGGAGGACTTTGTTTTGTCCTGAGAGCGGATGAAACTGCTTATCATTTTGGTTTCCTATGAATCAAATGTAAAATGACAGGCGAAAACTAATTGGGTAAATGAAGAATTGTTTGTTCCCTCGAATAAGTGTTGGAGGAAAGCTGATTAGTGATCTTAATTTATTTTATGGGATTGGGAATTATGCTTTGTGTTTATGGACATTTTTTTTGCGTGAGCCCACCTGCGCTGAAATAGCTTGGGTGGACGAAGGGATAGTTTTATAATGCGTGAGGGATGGAGGTTCCAACAGCAGTGTTGGGATTGGAGCTCTTTTTCCTGATTTTCATCGAAAAAAAGCGACTGTTGAGAGCCCTACCCCACAGTATTGTGGGGACACTCCCTTAAAAAAAAGAGCGGCAGGTATCTAGTAAAACAGTGAAATACAAAGAAGTTTGCCAGTTTCAATAAAACCCCTACATTTGCACTCCAAATTTTTAATAATAGAAGTCATGTCAAAAGTCTGCCAGATTACAGGAAAGAAGACCATCGTTGGAAACAAAGTGTCTCACTCCAACCATAAAACTAAACGCACGTTCATGCCGAACTTGCATATTAAGAAATTCTTCATTGCAGAAGAAAACAAATGGATCACTTTGAAAGTTTCCACTTCAGCTCTTCGTACCATTAACAAAATTGGTATCAATGAAGCTTTGAAACGTGGACGTGAATTAGGTTTGATCAAAAGATAATTTGACGGTTTGCAGCCGTTTGTTTCTGATAAATCATTTTAAAAACGTTGTCTGTTCTTACGGGCAACGTTTTTGTATTTTTGGTCATTCATAAATAATGTTCAAATGAGTTGCATAGAAAGTGACAGGGGACAGGGGACAAGTGACAGGGGACAGGGGAAAAAACGCCTTGTTTCAAGTCTTATTCTCTTTGGACTCATTTTTCTGTTTTTTAGTTTTTCTTTTAAAGGCAATTACGAATACGACACCGATCTACTTCCTTCGTATTTTCATAAAGACCGACGTGAAACGTTAAGACAACTTTTGCCGGATAGCAGTGTAGCGGTTTTTTTTTCCAATCCGGTTTGTACGCGATCCAATGATGTGGAATTTGATTTTCACCAAGATCCCAATCTATTTTATTTGACAGGTTTGCGCGAACCGAATTCCGTTTTTGTCCTTTTCAAGGAAAAACAGCAAATCGACACGCTTTTCACCAATGAAATTTTATTTGTGATGCATCGCGATCCGAATGCGGAGTCGTGGCATGGGAGAAGGTTGGGGGCGGATGGCGCAAAAAAAAGACTTGAGATAAATTCTGTATTGACGGATGAGGCTTTTCGGAATCTGAACATTGATTGGAAGAAATACAAAAAGGTTTTCTTTTTCCCAATGGAACCTGATGTTCGCGATGATGCTGAGGATCCAAATGATTTATCAGAATTGATTCGCAAATTCCGTAATGGAATTTATAAAAACACCAATAACGATTCTTTGTATTTATCAGAATACATGTCGATGATGCGACAGATAAAACTGCCAGAGGAATTAGTGTTGATGCGAAAAGCCATTACGATTAGTGGAGAAGCTCATATTGAATTGATGAAAGCTTTGGAGTCGGACATGACCGAATATCAAGGTCAGGCTATTATTGAATATGAATTCAAGAAACGTGGAGCGGAATCGGTGGGTTATCCAAGCATTTGTGGAGCGGGAGAAAATTCCTGCATTCTTCATTATACCACAAACCGAAAACCGATGGAAAAAAACAATCTCATTGTAGTGGATGCGGGCGCGGAATATCACGGTTACTCGGCCGACATTACGAGAACATTACCCGCCAACGGGAAATTCACCATGGAACAAAAAGCGATTTATGATATTGTTTTAGAAGCACAATTAGCTGGCATAAAAGAATGCATTCCTGGAAATGAATTTCGTGCACCACACAAAGCTGCCGTTCGAGTCATCAAAAAAAGGTTGAAAGAATTAGGCATTATTGCCAATGAGGAAGATTATATAAAATATTTTTTCCATGGCACTTCGCATTATCTGGGATTGGATGTTCATGATGCCGGAATGTATGGGAAGTTGGAAGGTGGAAATGTTATTACTGTAGAGCCTGGGATTTATATTCCTGAAGGTTCACCTTGCGATCCGAAGTGGTGGAACATTGGAATCCGCATTGAAGATGACGTTTTGGTTTCTGCGTATCTTCCAGAGGTACTTTCTGGATTTGTACCTAAAACAACCTTGGATATTGAGAAAATGATGGCAGAAAAGAGCTATCTCAACAAGAAATAATTTTCAATTTGTTAATTTCCAATTTTCAATGCGTGTTTAAATAGTTGAATATCAGTAATATGAGATGGTGTTTAATTGGCAATTGGAAATTATTAAATTGGAAATTCTTCAGGTGCTTGTATTAGACAGGAGAATTATTACCTTTGCCCTCCCAAAGTAAAGCACAAAAATAATGGCAAAGAAAGGCAATCGCATACAAGTAATTCTTGAATGCACAGAACACAAAGAAACCGGCAAGCCGGGAACATCGCGTTACATCACGACGAAGAACAAAAAGAATTCGCCTGATCGTATCGAGTTGAAAAAATACAACTCCATTTTGAAAAAAATGACGGTTCATAAAGAGATTAAATAATCAGCATCCTAAAGTCTAAATACAATGGCTAAGAAAGTAGTAGCGACGCTAAAAACAGGTGAAGGAAAACAATTCACACGCGTAATCAAATTGGTGAAATCGTCTAAAACAGGAGCTTTCTCTTTTGCAGAAGCTGTTGTTCACAACGATCACATCAAAGATTTTTTTACGGACAAAAAATAATTTCGCTTTAGTGCGATAATGAAGCTTCTTTCCCTTGAAAGGAGCTTTCGTTGTTTAATAAACGCACATCATAATCACCGATCAAAGTATAGGTTTTGAATCCTTGAATTTATAATGGCATTTTTCGGATTATTCAGTAAGGAAAAAAAAGAAAGTCTTGATCAGGGACTTTCTAAAACGAAGGAAAATTTTTTCTCAAGGATAGCGCGTGCGGTTGCAGGGAAGTCTTCTGTTGATGCGGAAGTGCTGGATAATCTGGAGGAAATCCTTATCACTTCTGACGTTGGTGTTGAAACAACCTTGAGAATTATCAAGCGAATTGAAAAACGTGTGGCACAAGATAAGTACGTGGGCACAGAAGAGTTGAATAGAATTCTTCGAGAAGAAATCGCAGGCTTGCTTTCAGAAAATAACACTTCCGATTTACAAGAGTTTACAGTTCCTGAGGGCATAAAGCCATATGTTATTATGGTTGTTGGCGTAAATGGAGTGGGCAAAACTACTACCATCGGAAAATTGGCCAATGCATTTAAGAAGGCAGGGAAGAATGTGATGCTTGGTGCTGCTGACACTTTTCGTGCGGCTGCAGTGGATCAATTGACGATTTGGTCAAAACGGGTGGATGTTCCAATTGTGCAGCAAGGAATGGGTGCAGATCCGGCGTCTGTTGCTTACGATACCTTGAATTCTGCCATTACAAAAGATATTGATGTTGTCATAATAGATACAGCAGGACGCTTGCACAACAAAGTGAATTTGATGAATGAGCTCACCAAAATAAAAATGGTGATGAAGAAAGTAGTGAAAGACGCTCCGCATGAAGTTTTACTTGTATTAGACGGTTCAACGGGACAGAATGCTATTGAGCAATGCAAACAATTCACTGCTGCAACCGATGTTACAGCACTTGCCGTTACAAAACTGGATGGCACTGCAAAAGGTGGAGTGGTTATTGGAATTTCTGATCAGTTTAAAATTCCTGTGAAATATATTGGAGTGGGAGAGAAGATGGAAGATCTTCAAGTGTTCAACAAAGAAGAGTTTGTAGATTCTCTTTTCAAGCAGAGCTAATTATTGGGGGCATATTTGTTGCCCGAGATTTCCCTTTATTACTCATTTCTGGTTTGTTATTGTTCAGATTTCAATTAATTTAACCCCTGAACGATTATGAAAAAAATCTGGTCATCATTCAGTTCAGGCGGTTTGCAATTTGCCAAAACTGTTCACGATAGAAAGACCATTCTTCTTATCAATAGGATGAGTGTGATTCTTACTGCAATGATGTTGCTGTTTTCCTTGTTGGCACCGATTCTGGGATTGTGGGACATTCTTCTTTTTTCAATTCCATTCGGAATTATTTTTTCTATCATACCACTGCTACAGAGAAATGGGTGGATTCTGTTTTCCAAATACCTGTTTACATTTTCTCCTGTCTTGTGTATTTTCTTTGTCTGCATTCATAACGGTGCACAAATGGGTGATCGTTTTTTCTTGCTGACCACCGCAATGATTCCTTTGATAATTTTCCGAAAGAAGCTTGTCATGTTTTTGTTATTTCTTTTTAGCGCTTTTGCATTCCTAGTGGTTGAATGGTATCAGTCGACCCATGAACCATTAAAAAAACTTCCCAATGAATTGGAAAAGCAATACTGGTATTTTACTGTAATTTCTGTTTTTGCATTATTGTATTTTGTAATTCGCTATTTCAGGTCAGACAATGAGGATTATGAAAAGGAATTGGAATTGAAGAATGATTTGATTGAAGAAAAGAATAAGGATATTCTCAGCAGCATTCATTATGCAAAACGGATTCAACGTGCACTTCTCGCTTCAGATACATTGCTGCAAAATAATTTGCCGGAATATTTTATTTTATACAAGCCAAAAGATATTGTCAGTGGTGATTTTTATTGGGCGGATGAAATTCCTGATGGAAAATTCATTCTAATGACCGGTGATTGTACTGGGCATGGTGTGCCTGGAGCATTCATGTCATTGCTAAACATTTCAATCATGCATGAAGTTGTTATTGGAATGAATACAACACGACCTGATAAAATATTAAATATTCAACGAGAGGCAATCATCATGTCGCTGAATCCTCCAGGTGTTGCAGAACGATCCAAAGACGGAATGGATTGTGTTGTTTGCAATTTTGATTTTAAGAATATGAAACTTGAATTTGCTTGTGCCAATAATCCACTCTGGATATTGCGGGATGGAGAAATGTTGACTTTCAAAGCAGACAAGCAACCAATTGGAATTCACGAAGGCGACAAAAAAGATTTCACACTTCATTCATTTGATCTTCGTACCGGTGATATCGTTTATACATTCACAGACGGATTCGCAGATCAATTCGGAGGGCCCAAAGGAAAGAAATTCAAATACAGTCAGTTGAAAGAGACGTTTTTGTCGATCGGAAATAAAAACCTTAATAGTCAGAAAGACATTCTTGAAAAAACATTCGAAGAATGGAAAGGAAATTTAGAGCAAGTTGATGATGTACTTGTGATCGGTGTGAAAATAAAATGATTGACTATTCGCTTACCCGATAAAAATTCAAATCTCTTCCAATCCATGTAAACATCCAATAACCAGTTACTGTAATTGTAGAGGCCGTATTCATGTTCACAACGGAATCGTAAGTGTGACCTGTGTTGGAATCATAAATTGAACCACCGCTCCAGTTATCTCCGTCAGCATCATAATGAAGATTTTTCATAACCTCTAGTCCCAATATTTTTCGGTCTCTTAAAGCAGGATCTGGATTTAGTTCATCGCGGCAATCATTCATTTTTGCTTTGTAATGTTCATCCTTGAACCAGATTATTTTTCCACGATACTCACCATTCACTTTATAAACTTGGACTTTCAAGGTGTTTTGAGATGTCATCCAATAACCAATAACATCATCAGGATTGTGGGTCGCATTTAGTAGTGGTGACAATGCAGGAAATAGAAGGAAAAGAAAAAGTGCGGAGATTTTCATGAGTTATGCCTATTGTATAAAGTTAAGCAAGGAAATATGGATTTGCTAACCTTGGAAAAAATATTTCTTATGCAGGCCAATTCAATTCTCAACAGTTGCTGATGTTCTGTAGCCGGAAAACGGAATGGTAACCATTGTTTTGAAATTTGTATTTTCCTTTTCTTCAAAGCAACTGTCAATTCCATAAATAGTTTTTTCCATTGGCAAGGTGATGAAGGTCCCAAACATTCGATCCCAAATGCTCAACACGTCACCATAATTACAATCGGTATAAGGCAATTTGTAATGGTGATGGACCTGATGCACATTTGGTGTTATGAAAATAAGTGAAACAACAGAATTTAATTTTTCCGGCAATCGGACACTTGCATGTGCAAGGATGTTAGAGGCAATTTGTATGAATTGGCGTAGTATGAAAATCCAAAGTGGAACGCCAGTGATAAATACCCAAAGCAAAGTGAAACTCAAACGTGCAAATGTTTCGCCTGGATGCTCTCGCAACGTTGATGAAACATCAATTTTTTTATCACTATGATGAACAAGATGAAACATCCAGAATGGTTTCACTTTATGCATGATCACATGGTAAACATATTCCAAGAAGTCGAGCATAATAAACATTAACGCGAATTGTATTAATGGGTTTTGGATAGGGCCAAGGTGATCAAACATTCCGAATCGATGTTTCATGTCATAACCAATGACAACTGAAAACAACAAGCCTAAAACAACTTGAACAGGAACATCAATGAGAATGAACCGAGCATTGAAAAATGCATGTTTGGTTTTTAATTTGCCATCTTTAGTTGAAATCCTTTTTTCAATGAGCCAGCAAATTAGAAAAGTGAAAACAAGAATGAACAACCGTGGTAAATCAGGTGAATTTGTAAGATAATGTTCGAGCCAATTCATAATGTAGCGTGTTTGTTTAATAAAAACTATTGACTGACTCTATAAAAATTCAAATCTTTTCCAAGCCAAGTAAACATCCAATATCCTGTAACAGTAATGGTAGAAGGAGAATTCATTGTTACTACTGAATCGTAAGTGTGTCCGGAATTTGAATCGTAAATTGAACCACCTTCCCATTCCTCATCACTTGCACTGTAGTGAAGACTAGTCATGCATTCTAAACCGAGAATTTTCCTGTTTCGTAAAGCAGGTTGGGGATTCAAATCATCTTTGCAATCGTTCATTTTTGCTTTATAACCCTTTTCATCAAACCAAATTATTTTCCCACGATATTCTCCATTCACTTTGTAAACCTCCACTTTCAAATTATTTTCAGTTGTCATCCAATAACCTAGAATTGCATCTGGATTTTGGGTCGCATGCAGAAATGGAGAAAAAATGGGTAACAGCAAAAAAAGGAAAAGGACGGTAGTTTTCATGATTTTGGCGTTTTGTATTTCTAGAGTTCACAAATGATGATCCAAAAGCATTGGGTGAGGATTATTTAACACTATTTGTATTTGAAGACGTTTTGCAAATAAATCGAAAATAAATTTCGAATCTGTTTCAATTCTGGAATATGCTAATAGCTATTGTTAAAAATGGCCTAAAAAAATGGAGACTTCAAGTGGATGCTTCGTACATTTGTCACAATGAAAACTAAAACGCTTAAAAAGAATAAAGTCAATGTCGTTACGCTCGGTTGCTCAAAAAATATTTTTGATTCAGAAGTATTAATGGGTCAACTGAAAGCAAACAATTATTTGGTTGAACATGAGAGTAAAAGTGATGATTCGTCGATTGTAATCATCAATACCTGTGGTTTTATTGATAATGCGAAACAGGAAAGCATTGATACCATTCTGCAATTTGTGGACGCGAAAGAAAATGGACTAGTCGATAAAGTTTATGTGACTGGATGTCTCAGCGAAAGATATCGGCCCGAACTTGAAAAGGAAATTCCTGAAGTGGATGCATGGTTTGGAACACGCGATTTGCCACGTTTGCTTAAAACGTTAAAAGCGGATTATAAGCATGAATTGGTCGGTGAAAGAATTCTTACAACACCTCAACATTTTGCTTACCTGAAAATTTCAGAAGGTTGCGATCGCCCTTGCTCATTTTGTGCAATTCCATTGATGCGAGGAAAACATATCTCAACACCAATTGACGAATTGGTTTCTCAAGCCAAAACACTTGCAAAAAATGGAACAAAGGAATTGATTCTCATTGCACAGGATTCAACTTATTACGGACTTGACATTTACGGAAAAAGAAATCTCAATGAGTTAATGATGAAACTTTCGGATGTTGATGGTGTTGATTGGATTCGTTTGCATTACGCTTTCCCAAATGGTTTTCCACTTGACGTGCTCGATGTGATGCGCGAATCTTCAAAAATCTGCAATTATCTCGACATGCCACTTCAGCACATCAGCGATAATATGTTGAAGAGCATGAAACGTGGAACAACAAAACAAAAGACTATTGATCTCGTAAATAGTATTCGTGATAAAGTCCCTGGAATTACATTGCGCACAACATTGATCACCGGTTATCCTGGTGAAACTGAAAAGGATCATGAGGAGATGTTGAAGTGGGTGGAGGAAACACGTTTCGATCGACTTGGCGTTTTTACTTATTCTCATGAGGAAAATACGAGTGCGTATGCATTAAAGGATGATGTGAGTCCAGAGGTGAAACAAAAGCGTGCAGAAGCGGTGATGGAAATTCAGCAAGGAATTTCTTTTGATGTCAATCAAAATAAAGTGGGCAATTCTTACAAGGTTCTTTTTGATCGCAAGGAAGGTGATTATTTTATTGGTCGCACGGAAGCTGATTCTCCGGAAGTTGATAATGAGGTTTTGGTTGAAGCAAAAGATAACTATGTTCGTGTTGGTGATTTTGCCAATGTAAAAATTGATAAAGCGGAAGAGTTTGATTTGTACGGAACAGTCACTGATAAAAAATAAAATCTAGCCAGTTAAATGTCGAAGTTTTACGGAATTTTTGTTTTTATTTTTTTTGCGGGATTATTTTCATGCCATTCTGAAAACGGAAACATAAAAGAGGTTTCACTCGTGTCAGATTCTGCAAAAATCATTGCAGCAAAATTGGATTCAATTCGAGTGCAATCTGCATCGAGTGCAAACGAAGTAAAATCAATACTGTCTCAATTGCCTGTATTGAAATTTCAATTGATTCTTAATGTGGATTCATTTCTAAATAAGAAAAGGTTTCCCATTACGCTTAATAAGAATCTCCCTTGGTTTGCTGATTTTTTAGAATTTTCCTCAGGAACAAAAGCTTGTGCGCTCGGTAAATATTATGTGGATGGCATGACTCAGGCGGTTCTATTATTGACTGAAAGTCCAAGTGTTAATGCGGAGCAACCTGAAAAAGTACAATTGATTCTGAGCTTAATGAAGGGTAATAGTGGAGCCATGGATTCACGAATAGTTTCCGTTAGAATTGGTAACGCTTTTGGAAATACACTAATGAAAACTCCCAATAAGGGAAAAAGTTTTGTGAATCAACCTGGGAATCAAATTGACATTACCTTGCTTAACTTTATTATAAAGGATGGTGCATTTGTTTTACGCGAATCGATAAATAAAAAATTCACTGGAGATAAAAAGGGAATAAAGGAAAGTAATGAAGACATTAATAATTGGATGAAATAATATTGCAATGACGATACGAAATTCATTTTTAATTTCAGCACTGATCCTCCTTTGTTGTTTCAAGGCTGCTGATCATTCCCCCGAATTGTTTTTTCAAAACAGCGATGAAGTGCTGCAAGGATTTTGTGCAATTGTTGTTGCACCAACCGATGCACAATTGGATTCCATGAAAGCGAAAATGTCGGAGAAGGACTTTTATAATATGGTAGATGATAATATGGCCTATTTGACAAATGGAAGAATGTTTCTCGATTCAAAAAAACTCCCCATTAAAAATTTGGAGGCTAAAGGTTCTGTCAAATTCAAAATGTCGGATGGGAAAATCATTGATTATCCAATTTCAAAATTGACATGGGCAATTATCTTATTCAACGGAAAATCGGAGCCAATTATCGCCAATAAGGTGAGCGTTGAAAATGATTATATGCACTACATGAAATAAAATTTCACCCCTCATTTTTCGTACTTTTACGCTTCTAAATTCCATCTTCCATGAAGCGAATTCTCCTTTCCATTTTTCTATGCAGTTCAATTTTCTTTTCTCTTCGCGCCGACGAAGGGATGTGGTTGCCCATGTTGTTGGATCAACTCAACATTGCCGACATGCAGGCCAACGGATTTAAATTGAGCGCTGAAGATGTTTATAGCGTGAATAAATCCAGCATGAAGGATGCTGTGGTGCAATTCGGCGGCGGATGCACGGCAGAATTAATTTCAGGAAAAGGATTGTTGCTAACGAATCACCATTGTGGTTATGGATATATTCAATCACACAGTTCATTGAAAAATAATTATCTCGACAATGGTTTTTGGGCAATGAATCAGAATGAAGAATTGGTTTGTCCTGGATTAACCGCAACATTCATTGTGAGTATGGAAGAGGTCACGTCAAAAATTCTTGTTGGTGTTCAAGATACCATGAGTGAAATTTCACGGGCAAAAATCATTGAGAAAAATGCAAGAATTTTAGAAAAAGAAAATTCTAAGAATGGAATCGATGCGATGGTGCGTGGATTCTATTATGGAAATGTTTTTTATATGTTTTTCACACAAACGTTCAAAGACATCCGCATGGTTGGCGCTCCTCCACAAACAATCGGAAATTTTGGTGGCGATTCAGATAATTGGATGTGGCCAAGACAAACAGGTGACTTTTCTTTGTTCAGAATTTACGCTGACAAAAACAATAATCCAGCAAATTATTCTGCAGATAATATTCCTTATGTACCAAAACATTTTTTCAAGATCAATGCGAATGGAGTAGGGGAAAATGATTTTACAATGGTATATGGCTTTCCTGGAAGAACGACAGAATATTTGAGTTCTTGGGGAGTAAACCTTATTGAAAATGTTTCTGATCCGGCGAAAGTTGATTTGCGTACTATCCGAATCGGAATAATGGAACAAGATATGTTGAAAGATTCAGCTGTGCGAATTCAATATGCAGCAAAAAGAAACGGCGCTGCCAATGCTTGGAAAAAATGGCAAGGCGAAGCAAAAGGTTTGCATGAAAACAACGCCATTGCAAAAAAACAGGCACACGAATTGGAATTTCAAAATCGTGTCGATGCCAATCCAATTATGAAAGCGAAGTATGGAAATTTGCTTTCTCAAATGAATGCTGCTTATAAAAATCTTGAACCTTGGCAAAAATCGACCGACTTGATGAGTGAAGGATGTTTTTCTGTTGAGTTGGTTGCATTTGTTCGTTCGTTCAAAAGATTGGTTGATTCAAGTCAAGTTGAAAAACCAAATCAAGCTGAAATTTCAAAACAACTTGTAGCGTTAAAAGGCTCCTTTCCTGGGTTTTTCAAAAATTACAATTCGAATACGGATAAACGAATTGCAGTGGCATTGTTTTCTTCTGTTGGGGCTCAGATGAATCAACCCGTTTGTTCAATTGAGATTTTTGATAGAAACCACAATGCATTTATCCAATTTGGAATGCAGCCAAGTGTTTTTACTTTGGTACATGATAAATACAAAGGAGATTTTGAAAAATATTTTGACATGATTTATGCCAAAACAATTTTCACCGACTCGACAAAACTAATGGCATTGATTGCAAAATTTAAGTCAAGTGATTGGAAGAAAATTGCAAATGATCCTGCTTACGCAATGGTAAAAGGTTTGACAGATTATTATTACACCTCAACCTATCCTCAATTCAATTTGAGAAATGATGAGATCAATCGTTTGAATCGATTGTACATGAAGGCGCAAATGGAAGTTTTCCCAGAGCAGAAATTTTATCCAGATGCGAATTCAACATTGCGTGTGGCTTTTGGAAAGATCAATGAATTTATTCCACGTGATGGCATTAAATATAATTGGTTTTGTACTCTTGATGGTGTGATGCAAAAGGAAGATCCAAATTCTCTCGATTATAAAGTACCAGCGCGTTTACATCAACTTTGGGAGAAAAAGGATTTTGGAAATTATGCCGACAAGAAAGATGGGAAAATGCATACAACGTTCATCGCAACCAATCACACAACGGGTGGAAATTCAGGAAGTCCTGTTATTGATGCCAATGGAAACCTGATCGGAACAAATTTTGATCGTTGTTGGGAAGGAACCATGAGTGATGTGAATTACGATCCAAACATTTGCAGAAATATTGTTCTCGATGTTCGCTACACACTTTTTATCATCGACAAATATGCTGGAGCAGGATATTTATTAAAAGAAATGGAATTCGCTAAATAAAAACTTTCCAAAGTTCAACCTTTCAAGTCATTCTCCAACATCATCAATTTCACTTTTAGTACAGCCGTTACGGTCAAACTGTCGGTTATCTTATTACACAACACCATTTGGTAAACCTCTTCGAAAGGGATTTTTACCAATTGCAATTCCTCATCCGGTTCTGGTTGTGATTTACCAACGGAAAGGTCTTGCGCTAAAAAGAGAATGCAAAATTCATCACTCGCAGAATTACTCAAATACATTTCCTGAATTTTGGTCCATTTTTTTGCAACGATTCCTGTTTCTTCCAATAATTCCCGCTTTGCAGAATCCAGCGGATCAATTTCCAATTTTCCACCACCTTCCGGAATTTCCCAAGTGTATTGCTCAATCGGATAGCGATATTGTCCAACCAACCAAGTATTATTTTCCTCATCCAAAACAATCACTCCAATTGCAAGATTCTTAAAATGTACGACGGAATATGTTCCAGGCAATCCCCCAGGATTTGTAACAATGTGTTTATGCACACTAATCCAAGGTGATTCATAAACGTCTTCTGAAGAATGCGTTTTCCACGGATTTTCGTGGAGATTGGGAGGAAGTTTTGTCATAACACGCGAATTATTATTGGATCGAATTTACGAATAAGAATTTGGAAGATTTCTTTATGATTTGAGAGCAGCAGCATTTTTGTTTTTTAGAAGCACTTCACCTGCTCTCGGCACTCGCTTTTTTGTAATCCTGGTTTCCATTGAATTTATTCCTGAACAAAAAGAGCTCAAACAAATACCTCCATCAGGGCTAATTTGGGAATATTATTTCTTCACGAAGCTCTGTGGTTTATTACCTTTGCAGGGTGAATAATTCCTCTAAAAATACAATTCCATTTTCCTCCACCAATCAGTTTCCAAAACTGTTTCTTGATTATGCTTCTGGCGCTGAAAAACTTTTCCCGTTTTATTCCTATCCTCCAAACAATACGGGTTATGCTGACGCTGCAAAAAGTTTTCAATACAATGAGTCCATTCGACCCATTCTTGTTGAAGTAATTCGGAAACAATATGAAACCACTGGAATTACAATCAACGAAAATTTGATTTCGAAATTGGCACAAGAAGGAACCTTTACGATTTGTACGGGTCATCAATTGTGTTTGTTTACTGGGCCAATGTATTTCATTTATAAAATCATCACTACAATTAATATTGCGGAGAAGCAATCGAAACTTCTCGGAAAAAATATTGTTCCAATTTATTGGATGGCTTCTGAAGATCATGATTTTGATGAAATTCGTTCTGTAAATATTTTTGGAAAAACATTGGCTTGGGATTTTTTGGCAAAAGGAGCAGTCGGCGATTTAAAAACCGATTCCTTGGCACCAATCATTTTGGAGCTAAAAACATTGCTTGGCGAATCTCCTGTTGCCACAAAACTTTTTGGAAATATTGAAAAAGCATATCGTGAAGGACGTACACTCACGCAAGCCACCCGTGAATTTGTGAATGAATTATTCAATGGAGAAGTTTTGATTCTTGATTCAAATGACGCGCGTTTGAAAAAATATTTTGTTCCTCAATTCATTGATGAACTTGAAAATCAGAATTCAGAATTACAGGTCAATGCTTCCATTTCAAAACTTGCAAAACTTGGATATGATGCGCAAGTGAAACCTCGGAAATTGAATTTTTTCTTCATGAAGAAAAATATCCGTGAACGAATAGAGGAGAAGGATGGGAAATTTGTAGTGCTGAATTCTAAAATTACATTTTCAAAATCGGAATTGATTTATGAAATGGAAAATTATCCTGGGAATTTCAGTCCGAACGTTGTTTTGCGTCCACTTTTTCAGCAAATAATTCTTCCCAATATTGCTTACGTTGGTGGCCCTGGTGAAATTTCCTATTGGTTGGAATACAAGGACATGTTCGATCATTTTAAGATCGCTTTCCCAATTCTTCAGCCAAGGCATTTTGCAATGATGCTTGATAAAACGACAATCGATCGAATGTCTAAATTTGAAATTACACTGGAGGAATTGTTTGGTGATGTGGAAGAATTAGTGAAAAGTTTTGTCAAGAAAAATAGCGGAGATGCAACTTCACTTGAATCTGAAAAGGAAGGATTGAAAAAGATATTTGATGCAGTGAGAGATAAAATTGTTCCTGTTGATCCTACATTGAAAGGTGCTGTGGATGCGGAATTGCAGAAACAGTTAAATGCATTGGAAAATCTTGAGGCGAAAGTGATGCGTGCTGCAAAACAAAAACAGGAAACGGCAATTACACAAATTAGGAAGTTGCGCGAAAAATTATTGCCTGGAGGAATTCTGCAGGAACGTTATGAAAATTTCATTCCTTTTTACCTGAAGGCAGGAGAACGTTTTATTGCTGAAATTCAAACTCAGTTTGAATTTCCTGTGGATGGTCTTTTGATTATCAATCAGAATTAAATTCTGATTATTTTTTCTTTTTCAGCACACCTTCATACATTGAAATCCATTTCTCAACTGTGATTTTTGAGCAGAGTTCTCCTATGAGTTTGAATGGGATTTCCTCTGGCTTTTTAAATCGAATACAACTTTTCCCCATGTCCAATTTCGCCTTGCTATGTTTAGGATATTCAGTCGTGAACCATTTCAGTAAGGCCGGATTCATATAGAGTCCCATGTGATACAACGCAATGAAATTCTTCTGTGATGCGATGTTGATGAAGGGAAGTGGAACCGTTGGGTCGCAGTGGTAGCCGTTTGGATAAGTGGAATGCGGAACCACATACCCCAGCATTCCATAACCAATCACTTCTTTAAATCCTTTCGGCAGATTTCTTAGCATAACTTTCCTCAATTCAGTAACTGCTTTTTTCCTGTCTTCAGGTAAATTCTCCACATATTCTTTTGGTGTTGTTGCAGTTGATTTCATAAATGAAAGTGTTGATTTGAAGGGCTTGGAAAATCGAATCTTAATAATAAAAACAGTAAAAATATTCTTCCACAAAAAAGCCCGACTGTTCAAGAACAATCAGGCTTTTGCGCGTGATATAAAATCCTATGCTGTTGGTGCTACTTCTGCAACTTGAATTTTCTCTTGGATACGAGCTTTCTTTCCAGTCAATTCGCGTAGGTAGAAAATACGAGCGCGACGAACAACACCTTTTTTCTTGATATCGATTTTCTCGATATAAGGAGAGTTTACTGGGAAAATACGTTCAACTCCAACACCGTTTGACATTTTGCGAACAGTGAAAGACTCAACAGGACCATGTCCACGACGTTGTAAAACAACACCTGTAAACATCTGAACGCGTTCTTTTTCGCCTTCTTTAATTTTATAATGGACTGTTACTGTGTCTCCACCTTTGAAATCAGGGTGTTTTGACTTAGTAATCAATTGTTCTTCAACGTATTGCATTAAATTCATGGTCAATATTTTTTATGTTTATTCTGAAAAGGGATGCAAATATAGGGTTTTTGGGGAAAATACAAGGGCTTGCTTACAAAATACTGGTGAGATGAGGTGATTAAGTGATTAAGTGATTGGGTGATTAAGTGATTGAGTGATTGAGTGATTGAGTGATTGGGTGGTTAAGTGATGGAGTGATTGGGCGATGAAGTAATTTGCTAAAATTCATTATTAATTCCCTCGATACAATTCCCTCATCACCCAATCACTATTTGAGCAGTTCAGGTCTTCTTTCTTGCGTTCTTTCCACCGAACGATCTAATCTCCATTGTCGGATTTTTTCCTCATGTCCCGAAAGCAAAATTTCTGGGACCTTCCAGCCGCGAAACTCTGCGGGTCTTGTGTAAACAGGCGGTGCAATTAAATTATCTTGGAATGAATCGCTCAGGGCGGAAGTTTCATCGTTGAGAACTCCAGGTATTAATCGGATGATTGCATCGGCAATTACGGCTGCGGCCAATTCTCCGCCAGACAAAACATAATTGCCAACAGAAATTTCACGCGTAATCAAGTGCTCACGAACTCGCTCGTCAACGCCTTTGTAATGGCCACAGAGAAGGATGATGTTTTTCAAAGTAGAAAGTCGATTCGCCAATGGTTGATCAAACAATTCTCCATCGGGTGACATGTATATTACCTCATCATAATCTCTTATGCTTTTCAAATCTTCAATGCATGCAGCGATTGGTTCTATTTGCATGACCATTCCAGCACCACCACCGAAAGCATAATCATCAACTGATTTGTGTTTATCGGTGGAATAATCGCGGAGGTTAACGAGATGAACTTCTGCCACGCCTTTTGTTTGTGCGCGCTTCATGATGGAATGTTCGAATGGACTTTTTAAAAGATCGGGGACAACTGAAATGATATCAATTCGCATGGGACAAAGATAACCACAGATTGTGCAGGTTTTAGCTGAGAAAAAAAAGCACAGATAATTTGTTGAACAGGTGTTTGATTTATTAGCCCTGATTGACCGCTTTGCCATGCCTTAGCCACGCAAGCTTTGCTTTGGGATGTAAGCTTGCAATAGGGAAAGCAGGAGAGAACGAAATTTATTGCATCAATTGTTGCGCTCCAAATCACAAAAATCATTGCTATTTCCTTAAAAATTAACCTCCGAACGCATCACTCCTAACTCCGAACTAATTTACTATCTTTGGTAATCAGGCAAATTTTATGAAAGACATCCGACACAACTGGTCAAGAGAAGAGTTGCTGAATATTTATAATACTCCCTTGATGGAGTTGATATTTCGCGCAGCAACTATTCATAGACAATATCACAATCCGCTGGAAGTTCAAATCAGTTCACTGATCTCTGTTAAGACAGGAGGCTGTTCTGAAGATTGCGGTTATTGCCCTCAATCGGCAAGGCATCATACAGAAGTTAAAGTCCATAAAATAATGGGCGTTGAAGAAGTGCGTGGCCTTGCAGAAAAAGCAAAATTAGGAGGAGCTTCGCGCATGTGCTTAGGTGCTGCATGGCGAGAAGTTCGCGATAATTCCGATTTCGACAATGTGTTGGAAATGGTGAAATCCATCAATGCAATTGACATGGAAGTTTGTTGCACAATGGGAATGTTGACAGAAGAGCAAGCGCAGAAATTATCCGATGCAGGCGTTTACGCTTACAATCACAATCTCGATACTTCTGAAGAATTTTATAGCGAAGTAATCACAACAAGAACATATGATGACCGTTTGAATACATTGAAAAATGTTAGAAAAGCGGGAATGACAATTTGTTCCGGTGGCATTATTGGAATGGGAGAATCCATTGATGATCGTTTGGGAATGCTGAAAACATTAAGTGGATTGGATCCACATCCAGAATCCGTTCCGATTAATTCTTTGGTACCTGTTGAAGGAACGCCAATGGAAAATCAACCCCTTGTTCCAATTTGGGATATGGTACGCATGATTGCAACGGCGAGAATTGTGATGCCGAAATCGGCAGTACGTTTATCAGCTGGAAGATTGGGCATGAGTCAAGAAGGACAAGCCTTGTGTTTTCTTTCAGGAGCAAATTCCATTTTTGCAGGAGATAAATTATTGACAACACCGAATCCTTCAATCAATGAGGATGTCGCGTTGTTTGAAAATCTTGGATTGAAACCTAGTGCAGCATTTAAATTCGGTCGAATGAAAACTGCTGTAGGCGAAAATATATCTGAAACAAAATAATCCAGAAACAGTTTGAAAAAAACTTTCCGCTTATTGGTCTTGATTGCCTTACTGATCAGTGGAAATTGTTTCGCGCAGTTTCAGATGCATTGGTATTCGCAGCCCAGTCAGAATAACGAGAAATATTTTCTTTCTGTTGGTTATGGTGTTGGTCAGGCCTATTGGTATTCCCAATTGACGCATTCTTCCATTTATGATAAGCAGGGCACAACGCTTGAAACGGGAACATTTAAATTCCGCGCGAACAACGCCACTACTTTTTACGATTTGAATGTTCTTTGTCCGATAAATAATTTTCGCCTTGGTCTTGGGATGAATTTCGAGAAATTTTTCCTTACCAAATTGGAAGTGAAACAAACGGTTACAACGAGCCAGGTAATTCTTTATGATGAGAGTTTTCGATTCGATAAAATGTTTGTTCAATGTGAATTTCCATTCTGGCCTACAGCTCGCTCACGTTTTTCATTGAGTGCGAATGGTCGAGTAGGATTTTTCAGTTTCAATAATGTGGATCGAATCAATCTTTTCGGAAGCGATGCGATGGCGAACAGTATGTTCTTTACTGTTAGTCCTGTAGCTGACATACAATTGTATCCAGGATTCTTTTTCTTTTTGCAGCCAATGGCTGAATACAAATATTTCAAGAATCCAGCAGTTGATCCGGGTGGATCTATTGTTCACAATATCTGGACCTATAGCGGAATGATCGGTATTCGTATCGATCCTTCTATGGCTGATCCGTACAAGTAAAATTTATGGTTTCAAATTTTTCTGCTGAACAGAAAATGGCGGATAAACTCGAGGAACGCCGTGCTTCCCATTCCATTCGTAAATTAATTCCTGCGAATTCATCAATGATCGATTTTTGTTCCAATGATTATCTTGGATTGGCTCGATCGGAAACTGTATTACGAGAAGTGGAGGCTGAATGGAAAAGATTAAAATCCTTTGGTAATCATCAGTTAATTGGTTCTGGTGGCTCGCGTTTACTTGCAGGAGATTCCGATTACGCGCAAGAATTGGAAAACGAACTTGCCGTATTTTATAAATCAGAGTCTGTTTTGCTTTTTAATTCTGGTTACACCGCCAACATTGCATTGTTCTCTTCCATTCCCAAACGTGGCGATACAATTCTTTACGATGAATTGATTCATGCTTCCGTTCGTGATGGCATTCGAATGTCAACTGCAAAATCATGGAGTTTTACGCATAATGATCTTTCAAATCTGGAAGAGCTTCTAAAAAAATCTACAGGCACAGTTTATGTTGCCGCTGAGGCTGTTTATTCGATGGATGGTGATGAATGTCCGCTTGAGGAATTGGTTACCCTTTGTGAAAAATACAATGCAGCATTCATCCTCGATGAGGCACATTCGAATGGTTTGTATGGAGAAAAGGGAGAAGGAATTGCTGTCGCTAAAAATTTGCATGCAAGAATTTTCGCGCGTTTATTGACATTTGGTAAAGCAGCAGGTTGTCATGGTGCGGTAGTTGCTGGAAGCACATTGCTGCATGATTATCTGGTCAATTTTGCCCGACCCTTTATTTATACAACAGCATTGCCTATTCACGATTTGGCAGTAATAAAAATGGCAGTTCAGAATATCGGCAAACAGGATCAATTACGAAAACAATTATTTTCATTCGTGAATTATTTTAGAGAACAAGCCGAGCAATATTCATCCATCAATCTTCTTGCCTCCAATAGTCCAATTCAAGGTATTTTGCTTCGAGGAAATGAAAATGCAAAAAGGATTTCTGCAAAATGTGCTGAAAATAATTTGGATGTTAGAGCTATACTTTCTCCAACCGTTGCAGAGGGAGAAGAACGATTGCGGGTTGTCATTCATGCATACAATCATCCTTTGGAAATTGACGAATTATTGAGAATAATTGCAGAGGCTTCCTGATTTTGGTTTAAGGAATCTAATCACGACATTTGGTATATCACTTGATCCATAGTTATGAGAAAAATATTTGTCACTGGAATTGGAACCGATGTTGGCAAAACGGTAGTCTCTGCAATTCTTTGCGAGGCGCTGCATGCTGATTATTGGAAGCCTGTTCAAACGGGGAGTTTTTTCTCAACAGATTCCGATAAACTTCAAAAATATATCAGCAATTCAAAAACTGTTATCCATCCTGAAAGTTATGTTTTAAAACAATATATGTCGCCTCATGCTGCAGCTGAACTCGAAGGGCAACATATTACACTTGCAAATATCATTCCTCCTGCAACGAACAATACACTCATCATTGAGGGAGCTGGTGGCTTGATGGTTCCATTGAACGACAAGGAATTCATTGTTGATATTATTATAAAATTAAAAGCAGAAGCGGTTCTTGTCATTCAGAATTATCTTGGAAGCATTAATCATTCTCTTTTGACAATTGATGCCTTGCGCACTCGGAATATTCCAGTGCTCGGAATCGTTTTTAATGGTCCTTCGCACAAACTTTCTGAAAACATCATACTTTCTTATAGTGGTTTGAAATGTCTTGGACGCATTAACAAGGAAAGTGTGATCAATAAAGAAATCGTCAGCAAATACGCTGCACTGTTTAAGGAAAATCTTTGATTCAATAATTTTTAGAATAAACAAATTAGCATTCAATTTTTGAATTGTTGAATTATTGAAAATGAGCAGAGCGAAAAATTCCCTTTCAGAGCGAGATGTAATTTCAATTTGGCATCCTTTCACTCCACAACTTAATGTAATGCCTCCTGTCGCTATTGTGCGTGGAGATGGCGCATTGTTGTTTGATGAAGAAGGGAATTCCTATATAGATGCAATTGCTTCCTGGTGGGTGAATTTGCATGGACATGCGCAACCTTACCTAGCGGAAAAAATTTCAGCGCAACTGAAAAATCTTGAACATGTTCTATTTTCCGGCTACACGCATGAACCTGCAGTCTTACTTGCTGAACGTTTACTTGGTCATTTACCTTACCTGAACAAGGTTTTTTATTCCGATGATGGTTCCACTGCAGTGGAAGTAGCACTGAAAATGGCTTTTCAATATTGGCACAATTCCGATCGTCCAAGAATAAAAGTGGTAGCGTTCGAAAATGGATACCATGGCGATACGTTTGGAAGTATGTCGGTAGGAGCGAGGAATGTTTTTTCTCAAGCCTTTGATAAAATGTTGTTTGAAGTCATTCACATTCCTGTTCCATTGAAAGGTTGCGAAGAAAAAAGTTTTTTAGCGATGGACAATGCCTTGCAGAAGGATGATGTAGCGGCGTTTATTTTCGAACCCTTGATTCAAGGTGCGGGTGGAATGGTAATGTATGAAGCTAAAGCCTTGGATGTTTTGATTGGAAAATGTAAATCAAAAAATGTCATTGCAATTGCTGATGAAGTTATGACTGGATTTGGCAGAACAGGAAAAATGTTCGCGACAGATTATTGCGTCAATAAGGCGGACATTGTTTGTCTGTCAAAAGGATTGACAGGAGGTTTTCTTCCAATGGGAACTACGGTTTGCACAGAAAAAATTCATACAGCGTTTCTTACTTTTGATAAAACGAAAACTTTTTTTCACGGACATTCCTATACTGCAAATCCAATTGCATGCACAGCCGCATTGGCGAGTTTGGATTTGTTGGAGAAAAATGAATGTTGGAATGCAATTGAGAATATTTCCTCGTCCATGAAAAATGCTTGTGAAAAATTTTCGAAAAACAAATCAGTAAATGAGGCAAGAAGTTTTGGAACAATTCTGGCGCTTGAAATAAAAACACCCGAAGCCACCGAATATCTAAATCCACTTGCGGATCGTGTGCATGAATTTTTTCCAAAACACGGAATCATCTTGCGCCCATTGGGGAATATTCTTTATATCTTACCACCATATTGCATTACAAATGATCAATTGGAAAAAGTTTTTACAACAATAGAAACATTCTTATCCAACCAAAACTAATTTATTTTCAAAAAATCAATTCTTAACTCCATCATCCGCCATGATGTTACAATCAAAAAAACAAGACTCTTACTCACGCTCTCTGCCATTTTCATTACGAGTGCGATTACCGCTGAATTAATCAGTTCCAAGGTATTTCTCATTCATCTGCATCTGGGAAGTTTTGAAATTGGAACTTTCGCAGCTGTAGTTGGGATTCTTCCTTGGCCAATTGTTTTTCTCGCGACAGATATTATCAATGAATTTTATGGACGAAACGTAGTGAGAAGATTATCTGTAACCACTTGTTGCATGATTGCGTTTTCTTTTCTCATTGTATTTTCGGCTATGCAATTCAATACCATTTTGAAAAAGCCGACCGATCAAGAATTCAATAATGTATTTGGACAAGGCTTGTGGATTATTGTTGGAAGCATTGTAGCCTTTCTTGTTTCTCAATTGGTGGATAATTATGTTTTTTGGTTTTTCAGAAAACGCACTGGTGGAAAAATGATTTGGCTTCGTTCAACTGGCTCCACGGTCATTTCACAACTCATCGATTCATTCATCGTTTTGTATATCGGATTTGTATTACCGCACAACATGCCACCTGGACACGGGTTTTGGGAATTGGGCTTTACTAATTACACCATCAAATTAATTATTGCCATTGGACTGACTCCAGCAATTTATTTATTCCATTGGATTGCGGAAAAATATTTGGGCAAGGAAGTTGCGCATGTGCAGGAAGAAATTGTAGCGGAAGAATCGTTGAATGAAACGATTTGAAAATGCGAAATAATTCATTCTAAATTAGATATTTCTTTTTTGCGTGAGGGAAATGATGTGCAGATTTCAGATGTGCGGATGTGCAGATTGAAAAAAAATTGTGACGCTGTGTTCCCAACAGAATTGTTGGGATGGCAAGTTTTTTTTTGCGTGAGGGATAGCAGCGGAATGCCCGAAGTGCGATGGCATGTGGGTGGACGGACTTGAAGCGAATAGCCCGACCTGTTAAGGGCACGCCCTAAAAAGAGAAGTGATCAAAAAGGTGGCAGGGAAAAAAACTCATCACTTCATTACCTCATCAAATTACTTCTTCTCCTTCAACTCCTCATTGATTTCCGTAATCGTATTGTCGGCCTTTTTCATAATGGCATTTGCACTGTCGCGAAGGTCAGGACGTTTTTCTTTTTGCGACCGTTCGTAATATTCAGCACCTTTCAATCGCCACAAAACGTATTTTCTTAATTTGGGAAATGTTTTTTCAGCCTGCTCATTGAGTTGCTGCGCTTGCATGGTATCGATAATGGCAAGATAATGTTGCCAAGGTTTGCTTACATTTTTCTGGAATTCATCTGTCGTTGTTGTTGAATCCATTTTATCCCAAAAGTTAAGTGCACGACTTTCTTCAGCATCAGCTCGCTTCAAGATGTTTTGAATTTCGGATTCGGAAAGCGGCATTGCCATTGGAGAAATTTTCGGAGTGATAACCCAGAAAAAAATAATTGCGCAAACCGTTAAGCATCCTGAAATAATCAGTCCGGTATATTTTTTCACGCGATGATGGTACCATGATTTCAAATCGAAATAACTCAACCATCCGCCCATTGCTCCAGTCATCAAACCACCAATATGTGCGGAATTATCAATGCCGGCATAAAGTCCAATCATCAAATTTAATCCGATTGCCATCGCCATGCTTTTCATCAATTGTTTTCTCACGGTTTGCTCAATCAGATTTGTAGTGAGTAAAGCAGCAAAAACTCCAAACAAACCGAAAATTGCGCCCGATGCACCTGCTGCAACACTCATGCTGTTGGAGTGCCACCATAAACTCACTGCGCTTCCACCGAGGCCAGCAAATAAATAAAGCAGTAGAAATCTGTTTTTACCAATGAAAGGTTCCAACATTCTTCCTATGCTGTACAATGCATACATGTTGGTTGCCAAGTGAATGATGCCGAAGTGCAAAAACATGGAAGTGAATAGTCGCCATGGTTCTCCATTCACAGTTAAAGGCATATAATTCGCGCCCCAATGTATCAATGCTTCTCCATCAGGAACAATAGGACTTACACCCGATGCAACCATCGCTACAAAAACAAGAATGTTTATGTTGAGAATAATGGGTGTGAAAAAATATTCTCCTTTCGGAATCAAGGCATGAAGCGGATGCAATTTTTTCGGCGCTTCTTCCTGTTGCTGATAAGTATGATTGGAATTTCCTTGATCCATGAAAAATTATTTGAACGCAAAATTACGGAAAAGGGGCGAGGGACGAGAGACAAGTGACAAGAGGGGAAAATTAATTGTTATTATAAAAAGTAATGAATATCAATTTCGTCGCGCGACCCATGTTCCTCGTCCCTTTCTATTACTTTCTCACAATCAAAACGGGGACTTTTACATTGTGTCTGACTTTCTCCACTGTAGTTCCCAATAAAAGATCCTTAAGCATGCTGTGACCATGTGCGCCCATCACAAGTAAATCCACATGGGCAGCATTTACGATTTGAGGAATTGTTTCTTTCGGATTTCCAAAACCGAGTGTGGCTTCAATTGAATAGCCTTCACTTCTTAATTTTTCGGAATACTTATCCAATTCTATTTGATCAAATTCAGTTTCGTAATCGCCCGTTTCACTATTCATGACACGAGCTCCTGCCGATTCTGTTATGTGAATCAATAAATACGTAGCATCTTTTCCACCCTGTTGAATGGCCCTGCTCAAGGCTTCTGAATCACTTGATGAAAAATCAACACAAACTGCAATTCGGGAATATTTATCCTTTTCAATCAATTGAAGCTGATGTGGAATATCATGTGGTTGTGAATTTTTCTTGACAAATGCTTTTCCTATTATTGGGCGGAAGGTAATCCATAATAACAGCAGTGTTATTACAATTGCAAGTGGTACAATTGTCAGCCAAAGCAAAATCGGATTTTCACTTTTTGCAATCCAATCTGAAAGTGTGGCATAAATTAGTTTTCCATTGAGTGCAACAATAATAGCAGCTGCGATCCAAGCAGGAATTATTAATCTTTTTGTCGCAACAAATTCGCCCATTAGTTTTTTATTGCTCACAAAATGAATCAAAGGAATGACGGCAAATCCCAATTGCAAACTTAGAATTACTTGTGTGAGAATCAACAGACCTTCCATTTTTTCTTCTCCGAAAATTAAAATTGTAATGACTGCAGGGATAATCGCGAGCAAACGTGTAATCAATCGGCGCATCCATGGTTGTATTCTCAGATTGAGATATCCTTCCATTACAATTTGTCCGGAAAGTGTTCCAGTAAGTGTTGAGCTTTGTCCTGCAGCAATCAGCGCAATCGCAAATAATGTTGGTGCAACTTTTGTTCCGAGAACTCCGCTCAACAAATCATGCGCACCTTTTATGGAAGTCACCTCATGCAAACCATGATTGTAAAATGCAGCAGCAGCAAGAATAAGGATGGCGGCATTTACCAATAGGGCAATGTTGAGCGCAATAAAAGAATCGATCACATTAAAACGAATTGCTTCCCAAATGCTTTTAGATGATCGACCAATTTTTCTTGTTTGCACCAATGAAGAATGCAAATAAAGATTATGTGGCATTACCGTTGCTCCAATAATTCCAATTGCAATGTATAAAGCTGCATCGTTAGGTATAATTGGTTTGAGTCCAGAAAAAATTCCGCTGACCGATGGTTTCGCATAAAACAATTCTGTAATAAAAGCCAAACCAATAACACTGATGAGCCCAATGATAAATGCTTCCATTTTCCGTATTCCAAATTTTTGCAAGACGAGTAGGAGAAAGGTGTCGAAAATGGAAATGAGAACACCGGCAAGCAAAGACAAGCCAAATAATAATTGCAACCCAATGGCCATTCCGATTACTTCAGCAAGATCACAAGCCGCAATTGCGATTTCCGCCATGATCCACAATACAAAATTTATTTTTCTCGGGTAATGCGCACGTGATGCTTGTGCAAGATCGAGGCCTGATGCAAGTCCAAGTCGTGCGCTTAAACTTTGTAATAATAAAGCCATGAGATTTGATAAAACCAAAACCCAAATAAGTGTATAGCCGAATTGACTTCCGCCCGCAATATCCGTTGCCCAATTTCCAGGATCCATATAGCCAACACTGACGAGATATGCAGGGCCTAGAAATGCAAGCAATCTTTTCCAAGTACCCTTTTGTAAGGTGGTATCAACGGAATCATGTACTTCAGAAAGTGATTTATTAGTGGGGTTCATTTATTTTCCTAATCAGGAACGTGATTTTCTTACCAAAATGTTTTTTGCAACTTCATTACTAATATGGATGTTTTTTTTTCTGTTTACAGAAATTTCCATTGACGAATCGTAGGTTGTTTTTTCTTTTGTTTCAATCGTGTCGCCGAGATGAATTTTATGTTTGTCAAGAAATCGGAGAAAGAGCGTACTATGATCCGCCACTCCAGTCATGATGGCTTTATTGCCAGATTCAAGTTGCGCAAGTGGAATTTGTTGTTGTTTGGAAATCTTGCCTGATTTATCCGGAATCAAATCTCCATGCGGATCAACTTTAGGGAACCCAAGAAACTTATCCAGTTTTTCCGTCAAGGTAGAGGAGCGAATGTGTTCCAATTGTTCAGCGATATCATGCACTTCATCCCATTTGTATCCCAACTGTTCAACAAGAAATACTTCCCATAATCGGTGCTTGCGCACCACTTCAATTGCAACACGTTCACCTTTTGCAGTTAATGACACACCTTTGTAAGGCTGATAACTGATCAGTTTTTTGTCAGATAATTTTTTCATCATATCTGTTACTGAAGCAGCGCGCGTATGCACCAATGCGGCAATTGCATTAGTGTTGACATTTTCTCCGGAATGCTCGACGAGTTTCCAGATTGCTTTCAGATAATTTTCTTCCGAATGGGTTTGCATAGTTGCGATTCCAAAGGTAGCGAAATTACATAGGCAAAAAAATAAAGTTAGGGGTGTCTAAAAATAAAACCTAATCAATTTTCTTATGAATATTTGGCAGAAATAGTAGCGTGAAAATTTGGCGCACACACTTTTCAAATCACTTGAAAGAGTGGAAAGCACAGTTAATTGGGCTTCACAAACGTATAGATTCTGTCTGTGCTCGTTTGATCTTTCGGATTGAAAATGTGCAACTCTAGCGTTTTGTCAGCGGTAATGAATCCAGAATATTTTTGTTCTCCTGTTTCTCCTTTTACACGAAATCGAAGGGACGCATCTCTTTTTCCCATTTTGTATTTTCCAGTAAGCACACGTGATAAATTTTCTTTATCGCGATTAAACCATGTCATCACTTTTGAATAATCATTTACAGAAGAGGAAACAATTACCACACCATCTTCATAAAATCGAATGATTGCTGAGTTTTCCGCATCAAGCTTATTCACATAAATTCCATCGTATTGCAGTGTTGGGCGGTATGCTTTAATAAATGCAAATCCGGAAAGTCCAGCTAGAAGAAGTAATAGTAGAATATATTTTTTCATATCTAAAAATAGTATCAAAAAGAAAAACCCCGAAATGACTCGGGGTTTTTCTTAAACAATATGTTGTTCGTTATTAGCGAAGTAAGTGTACGAAGCCTTTGCTAACGGTTGGCGGAGTGTTATCGAAACTGCAAGCAGAAGTCATTTGACAAACCCAATAATAAACTCCATCGGTACAATTTTTTCCTTTGTCAACTGTTCCATCCCATCCGAACTTATAATCATTCGAATAAAAAACCTGATTTCCCCAACGATCATAAATCCAGATTTCATATGTCTTGATATGGAAGGCAAAGAAATCATATTGAGGTTGTAAGGAAGCTGGTGTTTGGTTGTAAATAGAAAAGTCAAAGTAAGGATAGAAAATATCATTTCTCATATCTCCATTTGGTGTAAATACATTCACCGTTGAATCCGGATTAAAGAAATAGGATGGTGGAGCGAATGTCAAAACTGTCGTATCATAAATTGGACAAGCAGGTGGATTATTGAGAATACACAAATACTCTGCACCAATTTGCGGATTGGAAATTAGAATATTATTTACTGGAGAATTTACAGCAAGTGTATCATTACTTGGTCCTACCCATGTGTATGATGAATAGCCTGAAGGTGCAAACATAGTTAGGTGAGGATCGCCAGTACAATAAGTATAAGTGAAAAGGGAAGTGTCCAGACGAAGTGGTGTAGTAACAACTACTGTGTCATAACCTTGGCAACCCATTGAATCAACAACATGAACAATGTATGTTCCAGCAGCTAGGTTTGAAATTGCAGCAGTAGTTTGTGCTGGACTGGTATTCCAATTATAGGTGTAAGGTAATATTCCTAAAGCAGCACTTGTTGAAGCCGTACCATTAGTATAACCAAAACAACTTACACCTGTGGAAACTGCAGTTGCAACAACATCTGTCCATTGTAATACCGGGATAATAACTGAGTCCAAAATAGGACATCCAGGATTTGGCGTCAAAATACAATTGTATTGAGAACCAACAACGGGGTTAACAATTACCACAGTATATGCTGGATTTCCATTTGGTATAGGATTTCCACTTGGGTCAGTCCAAACATAATTTGTATAACCCGGAGGTGCATAAAAAATCACGTTTGGATTTCCAGGACAATAATGGTAAAGTACAATTGAAGTATCCGGTCTCGGTGGATCAACTACTTGAACTGTGTCCCACGCTTGACAGCCAAGTGAATCTGTCATATGGACAATGTAGGTTCCAGGTGAAAGTCCCGAAATTGTTTGCGTTGCTTGAATTGGACTAGTTAACCACTCGTAAATATAGGGCGCATAGCCACTAGTACCTATAGCCGTGGCCGCCCCATCACCAAATCCAGTACAACTTGGATTTGTTGCTGTAGCATTTGGAAGGATAGCCGTGTAGTGAAGTACAACAGGTAAAAGATTATGGCAACTCGTGTCAACGCCTGAAACAAGATAAACCCAGAATGTATCCCCAACAACAGGGTTATTTACAAATAATGTATCGTTTGTAGCACCAGGAATTGCTATGTGATTCGGATCAAACCATTGGTAAGTTCCATATCCAGCAGGAGCATTCAGCCATAGGAAAGTATTGCCGGGACAGAAGTTGACATTCGCTGCAAATGAAGAACAAGAACAATCTAAATAACAATAACCAAAGTGACCACTTTGTGTACATCCTCCTACTGTAAAACGAACAGTGACGTTTTGATTTACGTATCCGCTCAAATCAAAATTTACATCTGTCCATGCCTTGTAATATGCAACACCACCAGTTGGAGGAGTAAGCGGGGATAAGGTAAAACCAGTTAATGAGGCAGCGTCAGCAACAACGAAGTATTGTGTGCAAGTTGAAATAGGTTGGTTGTTCTGGTCAAGCACTTCAATTTTGAAATAAGGCTTGTCAGTGTAAGCATGACCAACTTGTGGGTCATTTAATACAACAGCATAGCGATAGGCAAAACTTGTTGAAGCTGGTGATACCACAAATGTTTGCTCTATTATTTCGCCTTGGTAGTTTGGTGTTTGGCCACCCAAGCGTACAGTATAATTTCCAGATCCCGGAGGCACTCCTGGAAATCCACCATAAGGATCATTACCATATGCTGAAGTTATAATGGTGTGCCGTGCATTTGCATCTGTAATAGGCGAATCATTTCCTGTTGTGAAAAATCCGTTCACAATATTTGAAAGTGGCCCGGCATTCGAAACGTTATTGTCTCCAATAGCTCCATTCCAACTTGTAAAATCACCAGACTCAAAATTCACGTTTGAGCAGGATGCCTGTGGCGTATTTGGTCCTATTTGTTTAGGATGCGCCGCTATAAACTCAGGAGAATATCTTCCCAATTGGAATTTTTTGTCAATGTAATCCCGTTTTAGAAGTCGGAGTTGATTGGCTGCACAAACCGCATCATGCTCTTCACCGGTTTGCATCATGGCAACATCAGCTTGAAAACCCTGAAGGGAATCAATGCCGTTATCATTATCCGTGCTTGTAGATACCTGTGAAAAAGCAGGCAAAAAATACAATGCAGTAGCCGTGAAAAGAAGTGTAATTTTTTTATTCATCGTTTTATAGTGTTTACCAGACCCGCTAATATACTAATTTTCTGTTAATTAGTGAATATTACGGGTGTTTGCCATACATATAATGGCTGTTTCAAATAAAGATACAAGCATTGATAGGCCAATTATCGATTCATCAAGAATTTTACCTGAATATTTTCTACCTTTCTTACGTATTCATTTTAGATACCTTTTAGCTGTCAGAAACGTTTTTTTTTCAGGCGGAAAGGATTTACAAATGAGTATTAATTACTATGGCAATCAAAAAAAGTAACGAATACACCTTGAAGCAGGCTATCCAGGAGATGATGCAGACTTATCGTTTGCAGGGCAAGATGGATGAAATGAAATTGATTAATGGATGGGAAAAAGTGATGGGAGAGGTCATCGCCAAGTACACTCGAAAAATTCATATTGATAATCGTATTCTTTATGTTGAACTAAATTCAGCGGCATTGCGGGAGGAACTTTCTTATGGCCGTTCGAAAATGGTAAAACTTCTGAATGAGGAAGCAGGTGGAAATGTAATTGATGATGTTGTTTTAAGGTGATGAAAAAAGTAATAGACGCCATTTTATTTGCTGCAGAAAGTCATGCTGGTCAATTCCGAAAAGATGGAATTACACCCTATATAAATCATCCGCTTGAAGTAATGCATCTGCTAATTCATACAGGAGAAATAAACGATCCTGAAATTTTAATTGCAGCTGTACTTCATGATGTTGTGGAGGATACAAACATTACTATTCAAGAAATCACGGATCGATTTGGAGAAAAGGTTGCGAAAATTGTTTTGGAATTGACAGATGATAAGTCTTTGACAAAGGAAGAGCGTAAAATGCAGCAATTAATTTCTGCAATTCAACTTTCTGAGTCCGCGAAACATATTCGTATCAGTGATAAAATATGTAATGTGTATGATATTCTCTACGCTCCACCAGGCGACTGGGGCTTGGAAAGAAGAAAAGATTATATCGTGTGGGCGAATGCTGTTGTCGGGAAGATCCGAGGTTCAAACGAAAAACTTGAAATTCGATTTGATGAATTGATTATCGAAGGAAATAATTTCTAGAAAATATTTTTTATTTCCCAATCAAAAAAACAGTTGGTCGTTTGTGCAAATCTGGCGCAGGATTTATTTTCCAATCACTTACCGTTGATGTTCTGATATATTCAGTTGGTAATGTTAGATCACAAGCAAGACAAAGTTTTGTTCCATTGTCAAGACTTTTCAAAAGATCTTCAAGCATGTGATTATTTCGGAAGGGTGTTTCAATAAAGAAATGTGTTGTTCCGTATTTTTTCGTTTCCCGTTCAATATGTTTTAAAAATCCCGCACGCTCCGATTTGTCAATGGGAATGTATCCATGAAAATGAAATTCCTGTCCATTCAAACCTGAGGCCATCAACGCCAACAATAAAGAGGAAGGGCCAACAAGTGGAACAACTTTAATTCCGGCCTGATGTGCAAAGCGTACAATATTTGCACCTGGATCAGCCACGCCAGGGCAACCCGCTTCCGAAAGTAATCCGATCGTTGCTCCTTTTTTTGCCGCGTTCAAATAGGAATTCATTTCAACTGGAGAAATATGTTTTCCAATTGGATGTAGAATCAATTCTGGCATAGGAATTTTTGTCCCTGCACTTTTTAAAAATGCTCTTGCCGATTTTTCATTTTCAACAATGAATTCTTTCACTTCACGCAAAATTACAAGCGCAGACTCAGGCAAAACTTCTGAAGGTGAACTTTCATCACCAAGTGGAACAGGAATTAAATAAAGAATACCATTCATATAAATCAATTTGTTTTTTACAATTCAAATGTCACTTTTCACCGCTTTTACAATTTCATCACACGCTTGTTCAACCAAACGGAAAACGGTTTCAAAACCATCTCCAGCACCATAATAAGGATCAGGAACTGCAATGTTTTTCCCTGTCCATTTTACATTTAAGAGCAATTCAACTTTTCTTTTGTCTGAATCATTTCTTGCAAGCGCAAGCACATCTTTGTAATTAGAACTGTCCATTACATAAATGAGATCAAAGCTATCAAAATCAGCAACAGAAAATTGACGCGCACGTAATTTTGAAATATCTATTCCGTGTGAAAGTGCATTTTTAATTGAACGTGAATCGGGATGTTGTCCAATGTGATTGTTGGACGTCCCTGCTGAATCCACTTTTAAGTCTAATATTCCCGCGTCCAAAAGTTTGTGCCGCAAAATCCCTTCTGCCAATGGAGATCGGCAAATATTTCCAAGACAAACCATCAAAATTGATTTCATTTTATGCTTGATTTATGTAAAATAAAGTGCTTGCAGCATAACCGATTATTTTTAACTAATTTAGTCAACTGCGCATGCGAAGATCTATAATTCCTCCGACCATTTTTTTGAATAGGAATATATTCCTGTTATTATTTTCTTTTTTTCTATTTTTTGGAAAATCAATAGCTCAATCAAACGATTTTATTTCTTATGGCGTGGAAGATGGGATTTCCCAATCAGAAGTTCAATCTGTTTTTCAGGATAGTCGCGGTTATCTTTGGGTGGGTACTACTGGAGGCGGAGTCTGTAGTTTCGATGGGATTTCATTTGTGGAGTATGGTAAAAAAAATGGTCTGGCTGGACAAGTTGTAAGTTGTATTGCAGAAGATTCAATTGGGAATATGTGGTTCGGAACACAGGGCGGTCTCAATATTTACGATGGAAAAACATTTTCAACATTTGGAAAAGAACAATTGGGATTCAGTGAAATATTGTCATTACTTCCCCAAAAAAACTCTCTCTGGGTTGCTGGGCAAAATGGAATTTCTGAATATAATTACGCATCTCATGCGATCAGAAAAATAATTTCCGAAAAAATAATTCATACACTCTGTAAAGATGAACAGGGAATTATTTGGGCTGGAGGTGGATCAACCTTGTTACGTTTCAAAGGTTATGCATACGATACTGTTGATCTGAAATTACCACGAGGTTACAAAGGCAGTATTTTTTCAGTGTGCAGTGATAAAAAAGGTTTGTTATACATTGGATTAAGTGATCGGTTAATCATTTATCGACCTGCAACTGGAACTTTTACTGAAAATTTATTTACTGAATTATTTAAAGACAAAACAGTGCATGCAGTTTATGTCGATCATTTAGGTGCAGTTTGGGTTGCGACTTTAAATAATCTGGTGGCGAATTATGCGGTTGATGGAAAAATAAAATTATTCAATTCTGAAAATGGATTAACTGCAGAAGGGGTTTTCCAAATGACGGAAGACAATACGCATCACATGTGGTTCGCTACACGTGAACAAAGTCTTCTCAAATTAAGAAGCAACACATTTACCTATTTTGGAAATCAACCGGGAATGGGATCTGGAACTGTTTTCCGATTGACTGAAGATCATTTAGGAAATATTTGGATTGGATCCAATCAGGATGGCCTGTATTGTTTTGATGGAAAAAAATCTTTTCCAATTCTAACTAATGGAAAACCATTTAAACAGCCAGTAGCTGTTATTGAGGATAAAAATAATTGCATTTGGGTGGGCCATTTTGATGGAGTTTCATGTATTCAAAATGGACATGTTATTAAAACAATTCTTGCTGGGCAAAGAATCCGTGCATTGATGCAAGATTCGAAAGGGAATATTTGGATTGGCACTTGGGGAAAAGGAGCATTCGTTTTTGACGGAAAAAATTTAGTCGAACACAATCAGGAAAAGAAGGAGCTTCCTGGAAATTTTGTTCATGCGTTTCTTGAAGATAAAAAGGGAATTATCTGGATTGGTACAGGATCTGGTTTGTGCATGTATGATCCGAAAATCTCCAATGGAAATGCATTCAAATCTTTTGGTACAGCTGATGGATTATTCAATGCATATGTTGGATCCATAGTTGAAGATCCTTATGGTAAGATTTGGTTTTACACAGATGTTTGTGTGATGCGATTTGATGGAAAGCAATTTCTTTCCTACACTGATGATAATGGATTGGCATCAAATAATTATTATTTGGTCGCATTTGATAATGACAGCAATTTATGGGTAGGATCTAACAAAGGAATTGATCGTGTGCGTATTGATGATGCGGGAAGATTTTTATCAGTGAAGAATTTTTCTCGTAATGAGGGATTTCGAGGAATCGAATGTAATTCTCGAGCTGTTTGTAAAACTCGCGATGGTTGTCTTTGGTTTGGTACTGTGAAAGGAGTTATTCGATATAATCCAAACATCGAGGAGGAGGAAGGGGACAACCCAATTATTCATTTAAGTTCGATTCGGCTTTTTCTTGAGAAAACGGATTGGTCTTGGACAGGAATTCCTGAAACAGGATTTTTTCATATTCCGGAAAAACTCACGCTCGAATCGGATCAAAACCACTTGACATTTTTATATCAAGCTATTAATTTGCAAAACCCTCAATCTGTCAGATATCAGTTTATGTTATGCGGATTTGATTCTACTTGGCAGCCATCGACAACTTCAAGTCAATTTTCATATACAAATCTTCCTCCTGGAAATTATGTTTTTAAAGTGAGAGCTTCGAGTCTGCCAAATAAATGGAGTGAAGTTGTGGCAACCTCAGGACTTATTTCTATTCTTCCTCCACCGCCACCATTCTGGAAAACTTGGTGGTTTGTTACATTTTCTATTCTTGCATTTGGAGCTATATTATTTTATGTTGTAATTGGTCGCACGCGAAGAATTTTGAAACAAAAATTATTATTGGAGGCGGAAGTGCGCGAACGTACACTTGAAATTTCTAGGCAGAATCAGGAGAAAACGGTGATGCTAAAGGAAATTCATCATCGAGTGAAAAATAATTTACAAGTTATTTCCAGCTTACTCAATTTGCAGGCCGATGGAATTACGGATAAACGTGTGCTCTCCTTATTCGAGGATTGTAGAAACAGAGTGAATTCCATGGCGCTCATCCATGAAAAAATGTATCAAAGCAATAATCTTGTCAATATTGATATTAGTAATTACATTGATGAATTGATTCGTTCCTTGATTGATACCTACGATTCAAATAAAAGCATTCGCTTGCATACGGATATCGAAAACCATCCGCTCCGTATCGATACCATTGTTCCTCTTGGTTTGATCCTCAATGAAATTATTTCTAATGCTTTGAAATATGCCTTCGAAGAAAAAAAAGAAGGTGACCTGACTGTTACACTGCATAAAATATCCGAAAACCATTTTGTCCTTGAAGTTTCAGATAATGGGAAGGGAATTCCATCTTCAATAAATTTCGATCATGCTGAAACGTTAGGAATGCAACTCATTCAAATGTTGAGTGGACAAATCAACGGAACTGTTTCCATGTTAAATGAGAATGGAACTAAATATCGAATTGAGTTTAAAGAAGAGGTGAAGGATAGATTTTAGGTGCACGAATTACGAATTTGTACGTATAGTTACCAATCCGGTTTTAAGATTTCCTTCCCCTGAAACAATTATTGGTTGCAGTTTGCAATTCGTAACTATTCGAACTAATTCGTATTTCGTACCCTTTTTTCAAAAAAAAACGCCTTCCAGTTTTTCTTGGAAGGCGTCGTTCTATATGAAATTTAATTTGACATGCTAAGTAGATTCGCGTTTTTTCAGCGAATCGTATCGAAGCATTATTGAATACTCAATTTCTTTTCTAATTCTTCAATGTAGGCACGGAAACGTTTGTCGGTATCCATCAAATTATTGACAGTACGGCAAGCATGCAAAACTGTAGCGTGGTCTTTTCCACCGCAATGCATTCCGATTGTAGCCAATGAAGATTTTGTCATGCTCTTCGCAAAATACATTGCAATTTGGCGAGCTTGTACAACTTCACGCTTGCGAGTTTTTGATTTAAGCAATTCAATAGGAAGATCAAAATAATCGCAAACCACTTTCTGAATGTAATCGATAGAAACTTCGCGAGCAGTGTTCTTGACAAATTTGTCAATCATCTGTTTTGCAAGATCAAGCGTAATTGCTTTTTTGTTCAAGGATGCTTGAGCAAGCAAAGAAATGTAAGCGCCTTCGAGTTCACGGATATTTGTTGTGATGCTGTAAGCAAGATATTCTACTACTTCGCGTGGAAGTTCAATTCCATCGATATAAAGTTTCTTTTCAAGAATCGCAATTCTGGTTTCTAGACCTGGAATCTGCAAATCTGCAGAAAGTCCCCATTTGAAACGAGAAAGCAAACGTTGTTCCATTCCTTGCATTTCAACAGGAGGTTTGTCGGATGTAAGGACAATTTGTTTGCCTGTTTGATGCAAATGATTGAAAATATGAAAGAATACGTCTTGTGTTTTGTCTTTGCCAGCGAAGAATTGTACATCATCAATAATGAGAACATCAATCATTTGATAGAAATGAATGAAATCATTCTGATTATTGTTTTTGATAGCATCAATAAACTGGTGTGTGAATTTTTCAGAAGAAACATACAGAACAGTTTTGCCTGGATGTTTGTATTTAATCTGAAGACCAATAGCATGAGCCAAATGGGTTTTTCCTAATCCAACACCACCATATATAAGGAGTGGATTAAAAGCTGTTCCACCTGGTTTGTCGGCAACTGCCCAACCTGCAGAACGCGCAAGTCTATTGCAATCACCTTCAACAAGATTTTCAAAAGAATAATTTACGTTGAGTTGTGATTCAACACTTACTTTTTTCAAACCAGGAATGATGAATGGATTGCGAATTGTTTTTGTGTTGAGATCAAGTGGCATATTCACCGCAGGATTTTTTGCATCACGGCGATTTGAAGTTGGAATTTTTACAGTGTAAGGTTTTGTATTGGAACTGAACGCATTTTCCATAATGATGGAATACTCCAATTTACCTTCGCTACCAAGTTCCTTCTTGATTGTTTTTTTCAAAAGAGTGATATAATGCTCTTCCAACCACTCATAGAAAAACTGACTAGGAACTTGAATGGTAAGAACACTTGATGCAAGTTTGAGTGCTTTAATTGGCTCGAACCAAGTTTTGAAACTTTGTGTGCTAACGTTATCCCTGATGATGTTTAAGCAACTATCCCAGACCTTATCGTGTGATTTTTCCATTCTAAAAAACTCCTTGGCTATATATGTTGTGTGTGTGATTTTCTATCGTTGCGTAAAATTATCATTTCATTGACAGTAACAACTATTTATTCACATATTTATTTTAAAAAAAGTTTGTCATACGCTTGACTTTTTGGAAATAATAACAGAGTGAGTTTCCAGCGTGTTTTTTCTTGTTTTTTTATTCGTGGAAATTGTTATTTTGCCCAATCTGATTCCTGCCCAACCTACTTGCGTTATATATACATCTTTGTCTTCTCTATTCTTAATTATTACTGGTTTATCAATAAAAGAATGTGTATGTCCGCCAATAATTACATCAATTCCCAAAGATTGTTTTGCCAATATGATATCGCTCACCTTTTCGTTTTCATATTTGTATCCGAGATGAGATAGGCAAACAACAATGTCACATTTTTTTTCTTTTAATGTGTGTGCCATTTCCGCTGCTTTCACAATGGGATCCAAATATTGTGTCTTTCCATATAGGCGACTGTCAACTAATCCTGCCATTTCAATTCCTAAACCGAATACACCAATACGAATTCCATCTTTTTCAAAAATTTTGTAAGGAATACTTTTTCCTTCCATTGGCGTACCAGTGAAATCATAATTCGCGCAGAGCAATGGAAAGGAGGCATGCTGCAATTGTTTGGATAAATTTTCCAAGCCCCCATCAAAATCATGATTACCAATTGCAGAGGCATCGTATCCCATTTTCGTCATCAACTTCATTTCAATTTCTCCACCATACATGTTGAAATACGGAGTGCCTTGAAAAATATCTCCTGCATCAAGAAGTAAAACATTTTTTTCACTAGCACGAATTTGATTGATCAAGGCAGCACGACGTTCAACACCACCAAGCCCTGGGTATTTCGGATCATTGTCAGGAAATGGATCAATGTGACTATGTACGTCATTGGTATGAAGAATGACAATGCGAACATGCTTATCATCTTCAGATTTAAAAGCACTGCTCAATAGACCGAGTCCTAACAATGAACCAGCGCCTGTTACAGCACGAAGGAAATCGCGTCTATTTTGTTTCATAATAAAATCTTTCGTCCAGTGTCGCTGTCAATGTTTTCCCTTGTGCTGTTTGTTCTTCGCAATACTGAAGAATTGCATCACGGATTTTTATTCCTGTTGTTGTGAGTTTAATTGGGTTTTTCAGGAAGTCCATCCTGTCTCCACCATTTGCTAAATAATCGGATGTTAATACAGTGTATGTTTTTGTAGAATCAAAAACCTGTCCTTGAATAATTGTTTGCCCTGGAGTTTTGTCTGGCTTTACGCCAATTTTCATTCCCGACAAAGGTTCTCCTCCCGACATTGAAACAAATCTCAACAGATTCCACATTTGTTTTCCACTGATGGTGACAAGATTAAGTTCATTGTCAAACGGCATTAATTCAAAAACGTTCTTGCGGGTGATATCTCCTTTTGGAAGGGATGAACGCATTCCTCCGTTATTGAACAAACAGATGTCTGCTTTCAAAGCATTTGTTGTCGGCTTTGTAGGATGATTTACTATTTCCAGACAAAGATCTGCCACGAAATTCCCAAGAAGCGTTTCTGTTTTTCCAGATTCCTTTGGCATTGCTACATCAGCAAAACCAATTTTTACATTCATTATTTTATCAAGAGAATCTTTGTAGGGATGTAAAATGTAATCTGTAGCAGAATCGAACTGAGAAGCATTTTTATTCATCTCCACGTATTGCACTTCAACTCCTGTCACATTTGCGCCATGGTGACATGCAACCATGAAAAATGCAGCAGAAAAAAACAATGCTGGGAAAATTTTGCGAAAGTTCATTTGAAGGCTACTTGGGGATTTTTGTAATTTGTACGAATTTACTAAATACGAATCAAAGAAATTAGATTTTTATCAATAATTAAAAATAAATAAATTCCAATTTTTGGAAAATATTTTTCGCGTTTTTTCCATTCGTATCTTCGTTTAAATAATAAAAATCGTATATGTTTATTTCGGAAACTACAATTCGTGTTCGCTACGGTGAAACTGATCGCATGGGTTATTCTTATTATGGAAATTATGCGCAATATTATGAAGTTGGTCGTGTGGAAGCGTTGCGCGCTCTCGGTTGGAATTACAAGGAAATGGAAGATGGTGGAATTCTTTTGCCCGTATATACATTCGGAATAAAATATCTGAAGCCCGCTTTCTATGATGAGTTGCTAGTGGTAAAAACCATGATAAAGGAATTGCCACGTACGAGAATTCGTTTCGATTATGAAATGTATAATCCGAAAGGGGAGAAGATCAATGAAGGGGAAACCACTTTGGTATTTGTAGATGCGAAAACAAAAAAACCGATGAGTGCACCGAATGAATTTGTAGATGTGTTGAGAAAGTATTTCTGATAAATCGGTCAGTCTTCGATATATTTTTGTCAGAAAAAAATCACTTCACGTTTGATGATTTCCATTGACAAATAGCACCCTGTCTGCCAAATCCATAATTCAAAAAAAACTTTCACTTCGAAATTCTATATTGGATATTCAATATTCGATATTCTTTTTTATTATGGCGTGCCCCAAGGGTCGGGCTATTCGCTACAAGTCCTCGTCCCAACAGAAATGTTGGGACTGTGGGCTTTTCGCTACTATCCCTCACGCGAAAAGGAAAAAATCATTTCAGAAATTCAAATCGTCATTAGATATGCTGACTTCACATTTTCAAATTTCCCCAACTTCTCAATAATCAAATCAGCATCTTTTTTCCTGACGGAAAATTTCAATTTGCATTCCAATTGAAAATCCTGTTCCCATTGAGCAAGATTTTCATCCTTCAAGATTTTCATTACATCATTCATCGCTGCATATGGAAAATCCAATTGGTAAACTTCCTTGATTTGTTTCTCAATGATTTTTGCATTGGCCAATGCTTCTGCTGCTGCGCCACGATAGGCTGCGATCAATCCACTTACACCTAATAATGTTCCACCGAAATAGCGAACAACAACAACCAATGTATTCGTAAGATCTTTCGATTGCAATTGGCCAAGAATTGGTTTTCCCCCTGTGCCAGAAGGTTCACCATCATCATTCGCGCGAAACAATTGTTTATCTGCACCAATGCGAAATGCATAACAGTGATGTCGTGCACTGAAATGTTCTTTTCGCAATTCTGACAAAAATTCTTTTACTTGAATTTCATTGGAAACTGGAAATGCAAAAGCAAGAAATTTACTTCCACGATCCTTAAAAATTCCTTCGGATGGAGATGCTATTGTTAAATATGTATCGGAGAATAACAATTGGTATCAGGTATCAAGTATCAGGTAGCTGGTTTTTTATTTTTTTACCAGATACCTGCTACCAGATACCTGCTACCCTTTCTACATAAATGCAATCAAAGCAATCGCTCCCATTGAAAGAAGAATTCCCAACCAATTGATCGTTGAAAATTTCTCTTTGAAAATCAGCATTGCAGCAATCGCCGATAAGGCTACTATTCCCATATTATTTACAGGGTACAAAGCTGAACTTTCCATGACATTGCTTCCAAGCGCACGTGTAATTCCATACAATGAAAAATAATTTGGAATTCCAAGAATGATTCCGGCGATGATGCTTCTCGACTGAAATTTTTCTGTAAATTTTATTCTACGGAAAATAATTATTGTCAATCCAATTAATCCTGCCGTTACAAAACACAAGGAAAGAAAAAATGGAATTTGATTATCAGGAACAAGTTCTCTTTTTGAATGATTTACCAATGCGTCAATAAGACCGCTCCCAAGAAAAATTAATGCTGGCATCCATAAATTCCCTTTTACATTCCCTTTTGCAATTTCACTTTTCGGTGGAACGGAAGTCAAATAGACAGCAGCAATCGCAATGACCAACCCAGCGATTTTCCAAAATGTAATGGATTCATTATAAAGAAAAATGGCGGCAATTACTGGAATTGCCACTGACATTTTGTTGGCCACCGTTGCAACTGAAACTCCAATGGTCTGTGCCGTTTTTGCAAGCAAAAGAAAAATGGTGATGAATAAAAAGCCCAGTGCGAGAGGGACCCATGACCAAGGTTGATGTGGGATTTCAGCAATGGAAATTGGGATTCCCGAAAGTAAAATCCCCATTGCGCCTGCCACAAAATAATTTACTACAATTCCCTGAATTGTGATGATTCCGAATTTTGGAAATGCCTTCAGAATGAGAAGGAGTATTGTATTGGCGAGAATGCTTAGAATTAACCAGATCATAGTTTAGTTGAAAGGTTGAAAAGTTGGAATTTGGAATTTGGAATTTGGAAAATATTTGTTGTAAACCTAATCACCCAATCACCTAATCACCCAATCCCTCTTTTCTGTAATAAGTAAATAATTTAT
>CAIQQJ010000044.1 GCA_903873905.1 uncultured Flavobacteriales bacterium | reverse complement strand
CGTTTTATAGAAGAAGAAACTCAAATTCAAATCGGCTTGCAGTGGTGCGTTAGGAATATATTTCAATAAAATGGCAGGTTTGATGTCAAGGTTCTTTCCTGCAGGAATGGCATAACCAATTGTTCCAACATAATGTCGTTCGAGAAGTGGCGCATCATTTATGGTGGTATTCAGGATGGTTCCCGGTTTGAAGTTGATGACATTCGGTATGGAAAATCCGGCGTAAAAACGTTCAGTGTAGAAATATAAACCTGCGCCAACAACTGGCAGCGTTTTCCCGTTTATGTCATTCACAAAAACCTGGTCGTTGTGATCCCACACAACCAAGTCCGTCAATTTGGCTCGATAATAACTTACACCTCCTTTGAGCCCAAAAGACAAATGTGCTTTTTCTCCAAGACGAAGGTGGTAAGCAAAAGTTCCTGCCGCTTCCGTTCGTTCTGTAACGCCGATTCTGTCAATGGATAATAATGCGCCAACTCCAATATTCTTGGTTTCAATCGGCATATCGAAACTCAGGAAACTTGTCAATGGTGAGCCGTTGAATCCCACCCATTGTTTTCTTCCGAGCAAGGTAATGTTGGCGAAGTCATGTGTTCCTGCATAAGCGGGATTGATGAAATGACTGCTGAACATATATTGACTAACCATCGGATCCTGCTGTGCATGAATCGCAAATGGTGCAAGGCAAATTGCCAGTGCTAGCGAGGTGAAAAGTTTCTTTTTCATTTTATCTGCGTATATCAACGTATCCTGTGAGTTGCGTTTTGGTATCTGCAATTTCCAATATGATGAAGTAAGTTCCATCGGGAAGTGCATCTCCATTCGTATTTATTCCGTTCCAATCGTTTCTATAATCATCCTTTTTGAATACCTCATTTCCCCAACGATTGAAAACTGTCAATGTATTTTCAGGGAAAACATCAAGGCCATGTACAATGAAGTAATCATTCAGTCCATCTCCATTTGGTGAAATACCACTTGGCAATGCCAATTCAAGAGGTTCCGTCAACAGGATAGTATCAGAAATCTTGCAACCGGCATTGTCCGTTACAATTACTGTGTAATAACCCGCACCCAAGTTCGATGGGTTTTGATTGGTTGTGTTATTTGACCACCAGTAATTATAAGGAGAGGTTCCGCCGTTTACCACGCATGTTATTGATCCATCTGTTCCGCTATACGAACTGATATTGTAATTGCCATTGAGGATCGGGCTGGATAATGAAATGACTAATTGTGTCGGTTGTGAAATATTGAAGGTGTCACTCAATGAACATCCTGAAGCATCACTGATGGCAACAATATAGGTTCCAGCGAACAGATTTGAAATGTCTTCAGTATTTGCACCATTCGACCATGTATAGGAAATTGGAACTGTTCCCCCAAGCAAGGTAAGATTGACACTACCATCTGCATTGCCAAAACAATTTGCATTGTTGACTGTTGATGTAATTGCAAGCGCAAAAATGTGGTCAACAAAAATGGAATCGGAATGCGTGCATTCATTTTCGTCTGTAATCAGTACAGCATACATTCCGCTTGCTACAGCAATGAGATCTTGGTTTGTTGAAGCATTTGACCAAACATAATTGTAAGGTGTAACTCCACCTGTAACTGTGAGATCTGCTGTTCCATTTGTTGCAATGCAACTTGCAGGTGTGGAAGTGATCGAACTTGTGATTGGGCTTGGTTCAATTAATTGAACCGTGTCTATAACAATGCATGAGTTCATATCTGTTATGGTCAAGTAATATATTCCTGCTGACAGATTATTTATATTCTGATTGGTGGAAGAATAAGATGAAGGTCCATTCCAAGAATAAGTGTAGGAAGGCGATCCTCCATTGGGGAAAAGGTCAATGCTTCCGTTTGAACTTCCATTACAACTAACATTTACATTTCCACCGAAGAGTGAAACCGAAATACTATCTGTCAATGGTGATGACGGTTCAATCAAATCGATTGCAAGTGGAAGTTGACATCCATTTGTATCTGTCACCACAACTTCATAATGTCCAGCGGGAACACCGGAAATATCTTCAGTTGAAGAAGAGAAATTTCCAGGACCTCTCCACCAATAAGTGAACCCTGCAATTCCTCCAGTGTAAGTCAAATCAATTGATCCATTACTGGAACCGAAGCAAGAAATATTTGTTCCGCCAGGGTAAACAAATGCAGAGAGATTTCCCGCCATAGGATTTGGCGCTTGATTCAAAGTAATGGAAGCATAAGTTGTGCAACCATTGGCATCAATTACATTGGCAGTATAAGTTCCCGCAATGACATTGAATAAATCTTGCGTGCTTGCTGTAAAACCATTCGGTCCAGTCCAACTGAATGTGAATGCTGATGTTCCACCTGCGACTAGATTATCAATTACTCCAGTTGTATCACCATGACATTTGATATTGTAACCTCCAACATAAGTTGGACTTGTTAATGTTGATGTCAAAAGGTCAGGTTGAACAAGTGTGATATTGTCTGTTTTAGTGCACGAATTGGCATCCGTAATGGTTACAATATAGTTTCCTGCTTCCAGTCCTGAAAGTGAGTTGGAGTTGGAAGTAAAACCATTGGGACCTGTCCAGTTCTGCGAATATGGATTTGTTCCACCTGAAATTGCCAAGGAAATTGCACCGTTTGTTCCATCATGACAACTGATATTATTTTGTCCTGCAAAAAGTGATGGCGTAATTATATCTGCAATTGAAGGTGGTTCAGAAATAATTTGTGTCAATGAAACATCGCATCCATTTGCATCATGAATGGTCACCGAATAAGTTCCAACAATCAATCCTGAAATATTTTGATTGGTGGATGCAAAATTATTTGGCCCTGTCCAAGAATAATTGAATGGGCTTGTTCCTCCAGTTGGTGTCAGTGAAATTGTTCCGTTTGAAGAACCATTACAGGAAATATTATATCCACCAGCCACTATGGAAGGAGAAAGTATTCCTGAAAGTATTGCAGGTTCGATCAATGTAATTGTTGCTGTTGCAGAACATCCATTGATATCTGTTGCAGTCAATGTATATGTTCCGGCAATTAGAGATGAAATGTTGGCAGTTGATGCTGTAAATCCTGATGGACCATTCCACAAATAAATGAAGCCAGGAGTTCCTCCGATCACGGTGGAGTGAATTGCGCCATCATTATTTCCATGGCAGGAAACGTTTACAGCTCCAAGGAAAGTTGGACTCGTTAGACTCACTGTTAACGTATTTGGTTCTGATAATGTAATTGAGTTTGAAGTAGAACATGAATTATTATCGGTTACAGTTACACTATATGTTCCCGCTATTAATCCTGATAAATCTTCTGTCGTTGCGGTGAATCCTGATGGACCTGTCCAAGAAAATACATATGGACTTGTTCCACCTCCTACACCTAGATTGATGCTTCCATCATTGCTTCCATGACAGCGCAGATTATATCCACCAAGGAAAGTGGGACTTACTGGAACTGCATTCAGAATTCCCGGTTCAGTCAGTAAAATGCCAAGTGTGAATGTGCAGTTGTTTGCATCTGATGAAATGACGGAATAATAGCCAGCAGGAACATTGCTGAGATTCTGGGTTGTCGCACCGTTACTCCAGATGTATGTATAAGAAGTTGTTCCTCCTGTTGGTGAAATCGTTATGTTGCCATTACTATTGCCATGACAGGAAATGTTATAACCTCCGTTAAAAGTAGGACTGGTTATTGTTCCACTGAAAATAGATGGTTCTGTAAGAGTGATAGTTGATGTTGTAATGCAACCATTCTGATCGGTGATCGTTACATTATATGTGCCAGCGAACAATGAAGAAATATTTTGGTTCGTAGAAGTAAATCCAGAAGGGCCTGTCCAAGCATAAGTATAGGTTGGTGTTCCTCCATTGACATTCATGATAATGCTTCCATTTCCAGAACCATGACACGTGATATTATAACCGCCATTCACGATCGGACTTGAAACACTTGCTAAAAGACTTGCAGGTTGTGTTAAAACAATACTAGCTGTCGATGTGCATCCATTTGCATCTGTTACGTTTACGGAATAAGTTCCAGCAAACAGTCCAGTCAGGTTTTGTGATGTTGCAGCAAACGAAGCAGGTCCTGACCATAGATAAGAATAAGTACTAGTTCCTCCTGTAACATTCAAATTGATTGCACCATTATTTGCCCCATTGCAAGTGATATTGAATCCACCAGCAAATGTTGGACTGCTAGCAGTTGATGTTAAAATGGCTGGTTCTGTCAATGTGATGCTAGTGTTGGTGGTACATCCATTTGCATCAGTCACCAGGACAGAATAGGTTCCCGCAATAAGACCAGTTGGATTTTGATTTGTGGAAGTGAAACTTGCGGGTCCGCTCCATGCAAACGTATATGCAGCGGTTCCTCCATTCGTGGAAAGATTGATGGAACCATTCGCAGCTCCATGACAAGTCAGATTATATCCTCCAAAAACGGTTGGACTCGTTGCGTTGGTGGTGAGGATTGCAGGTTGTGTTAAAATAATACTCGCTGTTGTGGTACAGCCATTTGCATCTATAACCAAAACGTTGTAGCTGCCTGCAACGAGGTTGTTTGGATTCTGTTGTGTTGAAACATAACTTGCCGGTCCGGTCCAAGCGAAAGTGTAATTCGTTGATCCACCTGACACAGTAAGGGCAATTGATCCATTGGCGGTTCCATTGCAGGAAATATTGAATCCGCCGGCGAAAACAGGACTTGTCGCGCTTGCAGTAAGAGGAAGTGGTTGTGAAAGTGTGATTGTATTTGTTCCGATGCAGGAATTCAAATCATTGATGGAAACAGTATATGTTCCTGCCAAAAGTGAAGAAATATTCTGGGAGCTTGACGTGTAAGAGGAAGGACCTGACCAAGAATAGGTATAGGGTGAAGTTCCTCCAACTGTTGAAGTATTTATACTCCCTGTTGAAGCGCCGTTGCAACTGATGTTATTTCCTCCAATGAAAATGGATGGTGTAAGTGTGGCAATTATCGCAGCTGGTTCTGATAATGTGACAATGCTATTAGCATTACATCCGTTTTGATCAGTCACTATCAATTGGTAGGTTCCTGCAAGGAGTCCGGAAATATTTTGGGAACTAGAGGTGTATCCTGATGGCCCTGTCCAAGTGAAAAGATAGCTTGGACCTGGAAAAGGAACACCGCCTGTTACAGTGACATTTATTCCACCATTATTTCCACCATTGCAACTAATATTGGTTCCTCCTGGATAAGTTGTAGGTGTATTTGAAATCAGGAGGGTGCTCGGTTGGGCAACAGTGATAGTGGAATATGCGGTACATCCATTTGCATCGGTTATGGTAATGGAGTAATTACCAAATGCCAAAGCGGAAATGTCTTCTGTTGTTGCGGAGAAAGAGGAAGGTCCAGACCATGCATAACTGTAGGGTAGTGTTCCACCCGTAACTGTAATATTGATTGCTCCATTGGAGGCTCCCAAACAAGTTGCATTCGTTACTGATGATGTCAATCCAAGAAGAGTTGGTTGCGTTAACGTTTTTGTAAGCGTTGTTGTACAACCATGCGCATCCGTGACGGTAAGCGAATAAGTTCCTGCAATCAATCCGGAAATATTCTGAAGTGTGGAGGTGAAACTTACAGGACCAGTCCATGCATAAGTATAAGGTGCCGTTCCACCGCTCGGTGTAATGGTAATTGAGCCATTATTTCCTCCATTGCAGGAAATGTTGTACCCATTAAATGTTGGGCTTGAAGAAGTGGCACTCAGAATTGCTGCAGGTTGTGTAATGGATGTGGTTGCAGAAACGGGAACTGTACATCCATTATTATCCGTAACGGTCACGGTATATGATCCGGCAGGCAAATTATTTGCGATTGCAGTTGTTTGAATTGGTATGCTGTTCCAACTATAGGTATATGATCCGCTTCCTCCACTAGCTGTAACGGTTGCAGAACCTGTTGAATTATTTCTGCACATTACATTTGTTGTGCTTGTTATGGTTGCGGAAAGAGCTGATGATGGTTGTGTTATAGCAACACTTACCGTAATCGTGCAATTATTCAAGTCCTTAATTGTGCAAGAATATGTTCCTGCGCTTAGAGAAGTTGCGGTTGCGTTGGTTTGTACTGGCAAGGTGTTCCATGAATACGTATAGGGAGACGTACCTCCAGTGGCAGTTACTCCAGCACTTCCCGAATTTCCACCAAAACAATAAACATTGGTTTGCGATGTGAGTGAGGCACTTATTGCAGTTGCTGGTTGTGTGATGGAAACTGTCGCCGTTGAAGTACATGAATTGGCATCGGTAACTGTGACGGTATAATTTCCAACTGATAAGTTACTTGCAATTGCTGTTGTCTGAATTGGGATGGTGTTCCATGAATAGGAATATGGAGTGCGACCACCACTTGCGCTTGCTGTTGCTGAACCAGAATTGTTTCCATAACAAAGAACATTGGTATGTCCAGTTACACTCGCAAGTAGAATTGCAGCAGGTTGTGTTATAATGACACTAGCTGTGGTTGTGCACAAGTTGGCATCGCGCACTGTGCATGTGTAGGATCCTGCTGAAAGATTGCTTGCAGTTGCTGTGGTTTGAAGGGGAAGGGTTGTCCAGGAATAGGTGTAACCGGGACTTCCGCCACTTGCAGTTACAGTTGCTGAGCCAGAATTATTTCCGAAACAAAGAACATTTATTTGGGAAGTAACGGAAGCACTGATGCTGGACGCTGGTTGATTAATTGTCACTGGAACATTGGCTGTACAATTATTCGCATCATGAATGGTTACAACATAATTTCCAGCTGCAAGATTATTGGCAGTGGCAGTTGTCTGAACAGGAAGTGTGTTCCAACTGTAAGTATAAACACCAGTTCCTCCTGTTGCCGTAACCGTTGCACTACCGGTATTGTTTCCTCGACACAAAACATTTGTTTGAGCTGTTATGCTTCCTGAAAGAGCAGCAGTTGGTTGAGTAATTGAAACTGTTTTTGTTCCATTACAATTGTTCGCATCTTGAATGGTAACTGTATAGGTTCCGGAAGCTAGATTAGTTGCAGTTGCTGTCGATTGAATTGGAATCGTATTCCATGAATAAGTGTATGATGGTGTTCCTCCAGATGGAGAAATAGTTGCTGATCCAGTATTATTCCCATAACAAAGAACATTTGTTGAAGCGGTTATTGTTCCAGTTACAAGTGCTGGTTGCGTTAATGCGATCGTAGAAGTGCTTACGCAATTATGCGCATCATGTACAGTAATGGTATAAGTTCCTGCGATCAGTCCAGTTGCTGTGGCGCTTGTTTGTACTGGCGCTGTACTCCAACTATACGTATAAGGTGAAGTTCCTCCTGAAGCGACAACTGTTGCGGAACCGGTCGCTCCTCCATTACAGGCAATATTATAAGCACCGTTTACGGTTGGGCTACTTACAGTTGAAGTTAAAACGGAAGGTTGTGTTATAATGCAAATGCCGGTAGTTGAACATGATCTTCGGCCCGTCACTGTTACGGAATAGGTTCCTGGAGCCAGATTCGAAATGGTGGCCGTATTAGCAGTAAAAGAAGAAGGACCCGTCCATACGTAGGTATAAGGAGGAAAACCTCCTGTCGGATTTACGGTTATGCTTCCATTGTTGCTTCCATTGCACGAAACATTATTCGCATTGAAACTTAGTGCAATGTTGCTGATTCGAATGATGGTTGATTTTTGTTTTACGCAGGTACTTGCGGTTGTCGTAAGCGTATAGGTTGTGGTTACAGTTGGTGAAGCAAATGGATTTGAAATGTTAGCATTATTCAAACCGGCGGAAGGTGACCAAATAAAGGCACTTCCTCCTCCAGTTGTTGTAAGTTGAACACCATTACCAATACATAAGGAATCAAGTGTTGGCGCGATGGTGGTGTAAAGTGAATCCTGAATATAAAATCGCAAACTATCCATAATTATATTGGAACAGTATGGATTTCCAAGATATACGGTCATGAATTCATATCCTTCATTGATGGCATCAGCATATGGATTGATATTGATGCTTGCGGTGGCCTGATTTGCAGGAATGGTAATGTACTTTGGTGAACTTGGACTTGGTGAACTTCCTATTAATGGATAATCAGTTCCATTGGTCGCAGTTCCTCCAATGAAATAGGTTACGAGGAGCGGTTGATTTGTAACCGTTTGACGTGTAAAGGAAACAGTTCCATTATTGCAACCTTCCACCATGTTCGGAATTCCGCCAGCAGTATGACTCAAAAGAAGAATATTGTTACTCTTGATTTTTTCAATGAATACTCCTGAATCCCATAGTTTGTCGGAAGCATCCGCAACAATTAGTTTCAAATGATAAGTTTGACATGGAGTGACATGTGAAATCGCTTTTAGTCCGCGTGTGAATCCATCGTATTGAACGGAAGTTCCATTGTTGTTATTCTGGTAATACTGCGTGTGCTGGTTTTGATTGACATTATTAATGGTAATTGCAGTGGAGGTATTCGGAATAAGTGCAATGTTATGATAAGGAGCAGCGTTGGCATCAGGTGTAATTCCCGGCCCGCTGATGAAAAATCCAAATACGTCGTTGTATTGTGAGCCAACCCACTCTTCATATTCTTCGGAGGCGAAAACGAAATCAAAACTTATTGTATCTCCCTGTGGAATGATATCAAATTCAAATTCACAATATTCATATATTGTTCGACCCGTTATGTTGGTCAACATTGGATAAGTATCAGGCGTATTCTGATTTCCAAAATAGGTGGTTTTGTTTCCAACATTATTTGGACCAATAGCATTCTGAATTTTACCGGTTGTAAGCAAAAGGCCTTCCGAGATATTCAGGTTGCTACTTGTTGCATTGTATTTTCCATAACCATCAAGACCACAGTGGACAACTGGATTGGAAATGATAACTCCAGATCCTGAAATCAATTGTGCGAGTTGAGTGGGGGTTAGGGAATTGTCGACTAACAACTGCGCTTTTAAAGTTGGCAGCAAAAGCAGTGTCAGGAATATGGCGCACACAGCGCGATAGAGATTATTTTTCATAATCATATCTTTTGTTTGTGCAATAAATTATTAATCCGGCTTACGGAAGGTAGAGCAGGAAATTTCGGCATCAATAAGTGTCATTTCCTGTACAAACCGAAAGGAGGGGAATTCAGTGACTCTTTTTATTTCACCTGCAATTCGATTTTCTGCAGTACTATCTGTTTTCAGAACTTCCACCACAACAATTCCTGATGGAATGCAGGTGTAGATGACTTTCTCTTGGCTCAGTTGCTTCTGAATTGTTTCATTCTCCTTTATTGAATAGGAATCAAATTTCACAAACACATATTTGCCACCTTGTTCAGAAGTTTGTGCAAAACCCTCAAGTCCTAAAAGGAGAAAAAAAATTGGGATTATGTAACGAATCATAACGAGATGTTTTTGGTTTCTTCATTGCAAAGGAACTTCCATCCATAAACGTTATCAATGACTGCTGACACAAGCATCGTTGACTCATTTCACGACAATAATTTTAATTATCAAATATCATTTCTTTCGTTGCCAAAAGTCACTGGTGAAATACTTTTAACCCAGTACGTTTGAATTGAAAAATAGTTGAGATTAGAAGGGAGAATTTTTACACAAAATGTCATGAATACCAGTTGAAGCTAAATTATTCATTTGGCAATTGTAAGTTTTCTGATCTATATTGTGAATGGCGAAACTGAACCCGATAATATTGAAGGAGAAGGAAATCAGGGTTTCCTCAAATGAATTACTCCAATGAAATTCAAAAACTTCATCACAGGATAAGTCGGATCGAACTCAAACCACTTCTTCGCGAAGTTCGGACTGTTCGGACTTTTATGATGATTGTTCTGAAACAATTCTCCCATGAGAAAAATTTCTATTGGAAAAGAATTTTTTGACTGATCATGATTATCAAAATTCTGATAGCCATATTTATGTCCACACCAATTTACAATGGCCCCTTGAATCGGTCCCATGAGAAAATGTATTGGCAACAAAAGAAACATCCACCAATGTGCTGCGAAGAAAAAATAGACAAGAAAATAAGCCACGCCAAAACCAATTCGCACAGCCCAAGTATCACTGATTTTATCAACTAAAGGCCACATTGGATAATTTCCCTTGAACGCTTCTTCTGGTTCTGTTTTGTAATAAACAAAATCGTGGTAAATACGTTTGGTTTTCATCATCAATCCCCAAACGTCTTTCATAAAATGTGGAGAGTGCGGATCTTTTTCCGTATCACTATAAGCGTGATGCATTCGGTGCATGATGGCATACGCGCGTGGATTCAAAAAGGAGGATCCCTGCGTTAGAAAAGTGAACAGGTAAAAAGCCTTTTCCCAAAATGGCGACATCGTAAACATCTTGTGTGATGAATAACGATGAAGAAAAAATGTCTGGCAAAAAAGAGAAAGAAACCAATGGCCGAGAAAGAAAATAAGTATTATCATATTGACACAAAGGTAAGGACGAAACACAGCTTTGGCTCATAGGAAAAACCGTAAATTATGTGTATCTGAATTTAAAAAAAATGATGTGCTGATTGCTGATTGCTGATTGCTGATTGCTGATGTGCAGATTGCAGATTGCAAATACAAGGGTGAAATATTTATTTTTTCTCTGCGTTCTTTGCGCCTCCGCGGCTCAATTTCTCACTCCCTACTCTTCGAATCAATCCAAATCGTAACCGGACCATCATTCACCAATTCCACTTTCATATCCGCACCAAATTCTCCTGTCCCGATTTTTTTATCAAGATCCATTTCCAAATGCAGGATGAAACTTTCATACAATGGAATCGCAACATCAGGTTTAGCAGCTTTGATATACGAAGGGCGATTTCCCTTTTTTGTTGAAGCATGCAAAGTGAATTGAGAAATCAACAAAATTTCCCCACCAATATCCTTCACCGATAAATTCATCACTCCCTCCGCATCAGGAAAAATCCGCAGATTAATTATTTTCAGTGAAAGCCAGGAAATGTCTTCTGTGATATCTGCATCTTCAATTCCAAGCAACACCAACATGCCTACACCAATGGAAGATTTTATTTTTCCATCAATTGAAACTTTTGCAGAAGAAACTCTTTGTATTAGTGCGCGCATGTTTTTAGTATTGGGTATTGGGTATTGAGTATTGAGTATTGAGTATTGAGTATTGAGTATTGGGTAAAAAAAATCTCAATACCCAATACGCAATACGCAATACTATTCATACTCCTTCTCCAATTCCTCACCATTCAAAATCTGCAAATAACATTCGTAACGCGTTAAGGCAATTTTTCCATCCTCAACCGCTTTCTTGATGGCACAATTCGGTTCATGATCGTGGCGGCAGCCATTGTATTTACATTGTCCCAAGCGCGAACTCATCTCAGGAAAATAATGTGCGAGTTCGTTTTTCTCAACATCAACAATTCCAAATTCTTTTATGCCGGGCGTGTCAATGATAAATCCGCCATTAGGCATTTCATGCATCTCCGCAAATGTTGTGGTGTGCATGCCTTTACTGTGCACGCGCGAAATAATTCCAGTTCTAATTGCCAAATCAGGAATCAATGCATTGATCAAGGTACTTTTCCCCACGCCGGAATGTCCTGCAATCAAATTTATTTTTCCTTCCATCACTTTCCCCAGCGCAGCCACCTGTTCTTCATTCGTTGCCGAAAGAAAATAACAGTTATATCCCAATCCTTCATACAAGCCCATCAATGCAACAACATATTCCGAATATTCCTCATCCAACAAATCGCGCTTATTGAAAATCACAGACGCAGGAATGCCATACGCTTCTGCAGTAACCAAAAAACGATCAATGAATCCTGTTGATGTTCGCGGCTCAATCAAAGTTGCCATCACATAGGCATGATCAATATTCGCTGCAATGATGTGTGTTTGTTTCGAAAGATTGGTGGAACGTCGAATGATATAATTTTTTCGAACATCCAAAACCGAAATCATTCCAATGCCTTCAACGGCATCATGCTCCACGCCAACAGAATCTCCCACAGCAATCGGATTCGTGTTTTTCAGATTCAATCCCTTAATCCGAAATTG
>CAIQQJ010000043.1 GCA_903873905.1 uncultured Flavobacteriales bacterium | reverse complement strand
TGAAACGGAAGCTGCACCATTTGTGCCACTGTTGCAAGAAACATTTGTTTGTGAAGCTGCCGAAGCAACAAGTGCGGATGGTTGTGTGATATTGAATGTTTGTGTTGTAACACAACTATTTGCATCGGTAACTGTACAAGTCCAAGTCCCGAATGTCAATCCTGTAACACTTGCAGTTCCATCACCAGTTGGATTTCCTGGCGTCCAGTTGTAAGAATAGGATGTAGTTCCTCCAGTTACAGAAACGGAAGCAGCACCGTTTGATCCACCATTACAAGAAATGTTGGTTTGTGAAAGTGCAGAAGCAACTAAAGCAGTTGGTTGTGTAATTGAGAATGTTCTTGTTGTTGTACATGCATTTGCATCTGTAACCGTGCAAGTCCAAGTTCCAAATGTCAAGCCTGTAACACTTGCAGTTCCATCACCAGTAGGATTACCTGGCGTCCAGTTGTAAGAATAGGAAGTTGTTCCTCCAGTTACAGAAACGGAAGCTGCACCGTTTGATCCACCAAAGCATGATATATTAGTCTGCGAAAGCGAAGTGGCAACAAGTGCGGATGGCTGGGTGATGGTTACTACTATGGAATTCGAACATCCGTTTCCAGCAGTCACCGAACAAGTATAAGTTCCAGCAGTTAAACTTGAGGCTGTTGCTGCTGAACCTCCACTAGGTGACCAACTATAGGAATAAGGCAGGGTTTCGCCAGATGCAGAAATAGTGGCTGTGCCATTGGACCCACCGAAACATGAAATATTTGTTTGAGATGAATTAGAAAGTGTAAGATTGCAATTAACTGTGATAACAATTTGCCCATTTCCTGTTCTTGATAAACTGGTTGATGTGCCACCAGTAACCCCACCGGTATACGAATATCCCGAACCTCCATTTGGTCCAGAAGAACTATGAACTCCACCACCAGCTCCGCCACCACCATAATAGCCACCACCACCACCACCACCACCTGGTCCATAAGTTCCACCAGAACCACCAGAACCACCTTGTCCATTTGATCCCGCTGTTCCATTACCTCCACTTAGACCCCACCAGGTATTTATACATCCTGCACCTCCTGCACCTCCACCAGAAATTGTCCCATTGCCTCCAGCAGTTCCTTGACCACCACCGCCACCACCATTCGCTCCTGAAGCACCACCACCACCACAACCAACAATTACTCTATTTGCCAATGCAGTTCCTCCAACTCTGACGTCAGAAGCCCCTCCTCCTCCGTAACCTTCATCGGATGCGTAAAGAGGGTCACCAATAATTCCACCTGGCCCGCCTCCATTCCAACCTCCTGTTGGATGGGTACCTTGTCCGCCAACATATATGTTTAATACTTGCGCCGGGGTTACTGCCAAATAGCCTTTTGCGTAACCGCCATTATCACCACCACTACCTCCTTGAGCTCCCCAACATTCAATTAATATACTTGTAACTCCTGTAGGGACAGTGTAGGTTTGGGATGCACCAGTATAAGACAACGTAGTTGTTTGAGCAAATCCGAAGCTCGGCAATGCAATTAGTGCCAATAAAATCAGAAAACAGAAAGGTGACATTTTTCTATGTTGTGTTTTCGCTTTTTCGAAATTCCACAAATCAGGATTGGAGTAAAAGGGGGTCATAGGCTGTTTGTTTATTGTTTGAATATAATTTCTTAAAATCCATTGCGATTCTGCTTCAAAACAAATAAATTATTATTATTTATTTATTACATAAATGCAGTAAACCTTACAGCAGTAAGACCCTGTTGGAATAAGATTTTTAGGAAATACATTTTGCTGATTAGCATCAACTTTTTCACACCAATACTATTCTTGGGGAAAAGTAAAATCACTGAAACTCAATTCTCACTTAGAAAGATAGAAATCAAAATGAGTTCCAAAAAGCACCTAGCTGTTCTTGTCGTATGAAATTATTATCCAATAATCAAGACATTCAATATTGTAACTAGTTTTTTCGAGGTAATACGAAATGTTTATTTTCATTAAGTGTTACTTGCACTCTTTTCAAATTACATTTTGATAATCTTGAATTCGGTTCTTCTGTTTTTCTGATGCTCTTCTTCTGTGCAATCTGATTTTACAGTTCCTTCACAATTGCATCCATTAAGAAGTTGTGTTTCACCATAACCTTTTCCATAAATACGCTCAGGATTGCTAATGCGTTTTTTTACATAATCGGCGGATGCTTTTGCGCGTTTTTCCGATAATGTCAAATTTGCTGTTGCAGTGCCGCGGCAATCCGTATGGGAACCAAGCTCTATTATCATTGTGGGATTTTCATTTAGGACATTCACAATTTTGTCGAGTTCTTTTGCTGCATCGGTTCGAATGTTGAATTTATTCACATCAAAATAAATTGGATTGATCTGAATTATTTTGGAAAGATCCATCCCAACAGAAATAGGGTCGAGTGTTTCTGAAACAACAATCTCTTCTGAATTCTTTACTGTTTCAGTAATGGTTTTTGTTTGTGTGAGATAGCCGGATTTTTCAAATGTGATGGTGTAGCTGATTTCATCACCAACTTTTTTATTGGCAACTGGGAAACGAAAATTCGCATGGTGCCATCGCTTCCTTCATTTGCGTTGAAAGAAACAAAAAGAAGCTTTTTAGAATTGGAAGTAGACACAGACAAAACCATATCTGGCTCAAGCGAAAAATAGCTTATTGAATGCTGTTTTTTTTCTGCTAATAGTGATAAGGATTTTTGTGCAATTAAAGCTGACTGGTTTTTGCTTAAATTAAAATCAGCAACTTGGTTTTGAGAAGCGTTGTTTCCTGCAATAATTAGCAGGGCCAAGTGAATGGAGAAGGTAAACATAGGATTTAGTATTAATCAAGGGTTTAAAGAGTGGACGATTCTTCTGATAATACATTTCAAAAGTATTATCCTCTCTGTTCATAGTTATAACAATCTCACAGGTTGTCATACACCTGTAAGGTTGTTCGTGTTTTTGTTAATATTGTTTTGAAAGCCTCCATGACTTTTCAGTCAAAAATGACCAGACAAAAATGTTTGCGGCGCAAATGTCTTTCATTTAAGAATTTCTTTTTTTCTGTTCGATGGTTTGTGTTCAAAAACCGATAACTTGTAGGAAAGAACCGACAAGTGGTAATGAAAAATGGTATTGTCTAAAAAAAAAATTTGCAAAAAGCGACAATTGTCAATGTGCTTTTTGGGTTATTTTTTGTAATGAATAATCACCTGAAAATGTTTTTTATTTTTTTAAGCAATGTTGAGATTTTGATCTTTTTCAAGATTTATTGCTAAAAAGGCATGTAAATGCCATTGAAGCGACGGGAAGCATTAAATAAATGTTATTTCCTTGCACCACTTTTTGATAATAATGCGGATTGAAATTTGAAGGGAAAGTTTTTATATTGCATCATATAAAAACTTTCCAATCAAATTTCAAATAGCACATTAACTAGATAGAATCATGAAAAGAGTTTTTACAATCTCCTTCTTGCTTGTTGCAATTTCTGTTTTCGCGCAAGCACCACAAGCAATAAATTACCAAGGAATTGCACGTGATGGTTCTGGGAATCCATTGATGTCACATTTGCTCGGATTGGAATTGACCATTCATGGTGGATCGACTATTGGCCCAATAGTGTATCAGGAAACTTTTTCACCCACAACAAATCAATTCGGATTGTACACAGTAAAAATCGGAATGGGAACTCCTGTAACAGGAAATTTTTCTACAATAAGTTGGGGAACAAATTCATATTTTCTTGAGGTGGGAATGGATATTACCGGAGGAAATTCATATGTCTCCGCTGGTACAACACAACTTATTTCTGTTCCTTACGCATTGTATGCTGAAACTTCTGGGAGTTCTATTCAAGGACCAACAGGATTAACCGGAGCAATTGGTGCAACAGGAAATGTTGGAGCTACAGGTTTGACCGGAGTTACTGGCGCAACAGGAAATGTTGGAGCTGTAGGATTAACCGGAGCAACTGGCGCAACAGGAAATGTTGGAGCCACAGGATTAACAGGAGCTACAGGAAATGTAGGACCAACAGGATTAACAGGTGCAACAGGAAATGTTGGAGCCACAGGTTTTGCAGGACCAACAGGTCCTCAAGGAAATATTGGTTTGACTGGACCTACAGGTGCTACAGGAATAAATGGTGCAACAGGAGCTACGGGAGCAACAGGTGTGACAGGAAATTTATCATCTCAATTTTGTAGAGCTTATATGAACACAGGAGCACAGTCAATACTCACTGGTGGTTATGTAAATTTTAACTCCGACATTTCTCAAGGAATAACATTTTCAGGTGGAACTACATTTACATTATCCTCATCGGGAACGTATTTAATTTCCTGCTCTCTCTCTGATGCTTCTTCTGGCACTTTCAAATTTGGTATTTATCAAAATGGGGTTTTGACACCCGGAGGAGCTTTTTCAATCGTGAACAGCACTACAATCGCAACATTTGTAACCATCATTAATGCAGCTGCAAATGACATAATACAAGTAGTAAACATTTCCAATTCAACTGTATCAATCAACAGTCAAGTAGGATCCACGAGTGCTAGCATGAACATCGTAAAGCTTCAATAGAATTTTGAGAGTGAATTCTAAATTTCTATTTTTTTTAATGCTGGACGAAATTGTTTTTTATTCCTCAACTTTAGATGGCAAAGAAAACTTGAAAATAGTGCCTTTTTCTTTTTCAGACTCAACCCCAATTTTTCCGCTGTGCTTATCAATAAATTCTTTACAGATTATTAATCCTAATCCTGTTCCAACTTCTTTCTTAGTTCCCAAAGTTGATTGCATTTTTGAAATGTCAAATAGCTTTTGTTTTTGAATTGCAGTCATGCCAACTCCATTGTCTTCAATTGAGATTTCAACATTTTCATTTTTTTGTTGAGCTGCAATAGTTATTTGCCCACCAGGATTTGTAAATTTTATAGCATTAGAAACGATATCTCTAATGATAAATTTTACCATATTCTTGTCACCATAGAAAACTAGGTCTAGTGGAAATATTTTTATTATTAGAATGTTTTTTTTATTTATACTCAAATCAAGCAAACCTAAAATTTCATTGCAAATTTCAGATAAATTTAATTCCTGAGGTTCGAAAATTAATTGGCCAGTTTGAGTTTTTACCCACAATAATAATTCTTCAAGTAAATTAAATGTGCTGATTGATACTTCATTAATGTTTTTTACAAAAGTTTCAATTTTATCAATATCGTAATTACGCAAATTGTCCTTTAATAAATTGGATAAAACTAAAAGCGAATTGAATGGATCTCTTAAATCATGTCCAAGAATAGAAATAAATAAATTCTTAGTTGAATTCAACTTTTGCAATTCTTTGTTTTGCTCTTTAATAATTGATTTTGCGTTTTCAATTTCAGTGATATCAAAACAAGCACCAATATAACCTAGAAAGGTATTGTCAAGGTCATAGAAGGGTTGACCATAATCCAGTATCCACCGGTATTCGACTAAATTATTTTTCAAGCGATATTCCATTACAAACGATTCTCTTTTATCAAATGAAGTAACATATGTATTTAAGCAGGCATCGAAATCGTCTGGATGAACTCCTTCAGTCCAACCATTTCCAACTTCTTGTTCCATGGTTCTTCCTGTAAACTCCAACCATTTTTTATTAAAATAATCACATAACTTATCTAAGCGAGCTCGCCATATTAAGACAGGAAAATCTTCGAAAATTCTCACACACAATTCTTTTGAATTCAAACTTTCCGTGAGCTGAATTTTAAGAATAGCGTTTTCTTTTTCAAGTTCATCAATTCTTTCTTTCAAGTGATTTAATTCATCGCTCATGTTTTTTTTCTTTAAAATTTTCCTTCGTGATTAGCTATTAATGTTTTTGTGAAAGCTTTTTGTCCAATTTCATTATAACCAGATCACCTCATCTTTTATTTAGCAAATTATGAATTTCTAGATGAACAATATTGAATTATTTCTTCCAAGTTTCTTTTATTGCCCTTCACCTTGCAAAAGGAGATATCTACGCCGTTTTAATAATAGGGCAAAAAATTAAACAATAGCGGATAGTCAGGACAATAGAAGGTTTCAAAAAATAAGATATTCCAAAAAATGGGAAAAGGTTTTTTTATGGAATACGTTAATACTATCTGTTGTTCTAATTGCGGCCTCTTCCAATTTGGTGGTCATGTGAATAGTGTACAGCGTTCCTGTTAAAGACAGAATGTGAATTCTAAGTTCAGATCTAACAATCTATTCATGCCGAGGTAAGATTGCAACCGCATCTTTGTAAAAATTGGTTGAATTGTTAAGCGGAGTATTTTTTTATTGACATAAACTCAAAAAACAATATATAAATGTTCTCATTTTTGTTAAGTAATTACGTGTCTTTGGTTTCTTTAATTAATCCAATAGGCGCAATACCTGTTTTTTTATCGCTCACTGCTAATCATCAAAAAGAGTGGGTACGAAAGCAAATTATTAAAACATCGGTAAATGTTTTTGTCATATGTGTCGTGTCCTTTTTAATCGGCAATTTTATCTTGGATTTTTTTGGCATCTCCATTAATGCTTTAAAAATTGCTGGTGGAATAATCATTAGTCGTTCAGGTTTTCAATTATTAAACGCCAAACATAAAAAAGATGTGGGCAAGAAAATACAAACAGAGTCTTTACATAAAGAAGACATTTCATTTACACCCTTAGCTATGCCCTTGCTATCAGGGCCAGGCTCAATTTCATTATTAATAAATCTGTCGACACAGACAAATTATAATTTTGCGCCAACTTCTATGGCTATATTATCGATATTGCTCGCAAGCATTACTATTTTTTTAGTGCTGATGTTAGCACCAAAAATACTATTAGCAATGGGACAAGCAGGCTTAAAAGCCATGTCAAAAATTATGGGGTTTATTGTTTTGTCAATAGGAATACAATTGATTATTAGTAGTACTTCATCAATACTTCTAAATATTAAGTAATTCGTGCAGGAATAACAAAACTTCTGGAAGGGACAAAAAAAAGAAGCACATCATTTCTGACGTGCTTCCCAGTAGAGTGGAGTTTACTGAAGAATTTTCGACCTTTTTTTTACTAGACTTGAAGGTCTTAGGTACTTTGAAATATTGTTTATCACCCGAGTAATAATTTCCGTTTTTTTATAATTCACGAGAAACAATCTTTTTCCAATTTAATATTTCCTTGCCATTGCTTCTTTTCTGGTTTTGATCACCAGCATACAGCAAAATAGCTTTTTCATTTCCACTTAAATTGCACCAATAATTAATGTTTTTAAAGAATTCAGTATTAAAAGTCTTTCCGGATTTAATTTCTATTGGTAATAACTTACTTCCGTTATCAATTATCACATCAATTTCGTGTCCTGTTTTATCTCTCCAATAGTAAAGATTAATTGGCAAACCAGCATTTGTTCTCTTCTTTACCAATTCTGTTACTACCATGCTTTCAAAAATTGAACCTCTCAAAGGATGAGTTTTGAGTTGCGTAACATTTCGAATTCCTAACAAATAGCAAACTAAAGCCGTATCATAAAAATAAACTTTCGGCCTTTTAACAATCGTTTTATTGAAATTTTTAAAATGAGGTTTCAGAAGATAAATTATAAAACTACTTTCTAAAATCCCTATCCAGGACTGAATTGTTTTAACATCTACTCCCGTTTCTACGGCTAAAGCACTATTGTTTAGTTCCTGGCTCGATCGACCCGCTAGTAACTTTATGAATCGTTCAAAAACAATAAGATCTGTTATGTTTTTTATTTGTCTAACATCTTTTTCAATATATGTTCGAATATAATTTGGACACCAATCTTCAGGTGGAATATTTTGATCATAAATTGGCGGATAAAATCCTTTAAGCATAAGGCTATCATCGTCAGTCGGCAATAGTTTCGCCTTCGTTAATTCAGTGATAGAAAATGGAAGTAAATTAATATACCCAACTCTTCCAGCAAGTGTTTGAGAAATCGATTGTTGCAATAAAAAATTGTTTGAACCTGAAAGTATAAATAAACCTTTCGTTTTAGAATTATCCAATATTTCTTGCAAGTATGAAAACAAAATTGGAGCACGTTGCACTTCATCTAAAATCGCTCCATTAGGGTATGAATCTAAAAATCCACGAGGGTCTTCTAAAGCAAAGTTACGTGTATCGGGATTTTCTAAGGAAAGGTAAGGTTTGCCTTTAAATACTTGTTTGACTAACGTTGTTTTACCAGTTTGTCTGGCGCCCGTTACTGCCACTGCCTTGAATTTGGAGGCTAAATCTTTTAATTTATCTTTTGCAATACGTTGAATCATAAAACAAAGCTATGGAATTATATGGAATCGGATTCCAAATAATTCCATAGCTATAATGTAGCTGTTAAGGTAAAAGTTCTATTCCCCAAGAGATAAATAAAAAAGCCCTCAATTATTAAGGGCTTTAGAGGTAGTGGGACGTACTGGGTTCGAACCAGTGACCTCTACCTTGTCGAGGTAGCGCTCTAAACCAGCTGAGCTAACATCCCGTTTTTTGGAATTATTACTGAAAAGTACAGAGAATTTCTAAACAATTTTTTCCAAAGCTTGCTCAATATCCCAAATGATATCTTTAAAATTTTCTACACCTACAGAAATACGAACTAGTTTTTCGGTGATGTGCATTTCCTTTCTGTGTTCAGGTTCCACACCTGCATGCGTCATAGTAATAGGATGTTCAGCCAAACTTTCTGTTCCACCTAAACTCACTGCAAGTTTTATCATTTTAAGTGCATTCAAAAAAGCGAATGCTTCTTTTTCTCCACCTTTCACATCGAAGGAAAGCATGGCACCTGCGGAGGAATATTGTTTTTTATAAATTTTATATTCTTCAGAATTTTCTGGAATAAATCCCAAATAATATACTTTTTCAATTTTCGGATGAGTGCGTAAAAATTCCGCAACGTGTTTTGCATTTTCAGCTTGTTGATCCATTCTTACTTTCAAAGTTTCCAAACTTCGAAGTAACAACCAACCTGTCCAAGGACCTGCCATGTTTCCAAGAAATGTTCTGAGTGTTTTTACTCTTGTCATTAATTCCTTGTTCCCCAAACACGCTCCTGCAATTACGTCACTGTGTCCACCGATATATTTTGTTGCGGAATACAAAACCAAATCTCCTCCGTTCTTGAGTGGATGTTGCCAAAGTGGTCCCATATAGGTGTTGTCGACCGCAACATAAACCTGTTTTTCTTTGGTGCTGAATTGATCTGCAATTTCTTTGCAAACAGAAATGTCAATGAGAGCGTTGGTTGGATTGGCAGGTGTTTCAATGAAAAATAATGCAAGATTATTTTGGAGATTCGCTTTTGTCATGAGCTGAATAATTTCCTCTTTTGTCTGCCAAGGTTTAAAACCAATTGCATGCACACCGATTTTTTTCAAAAAATCATGAATGAAATGATCGGTTCCTCCATATAAAGGTGTGCTGTATAAAAGCAAGTCTCCAGGTTTGAGAAATTCCAACAACATAGTTGTAATGGCCGACATTCCGCTTTCAAAAACAGCACAATCTTCAGCACCATCCCACAAACACAAACGGTTTTCCAAAATTTCCAAATCAGGATTATTGATGCGACTGTAAATCAATCCCAATTCTTCGTTTACTTTTTTCTCACGTAATCCGTAAGCGACTTCGAAAAAGGCTTTGCCTTCCTCTGCATTTTTGAAAACAAATGTTGAAGTCTGAAAAATCGGACACTTAAGAGCGCCTTCGGAAAGTTCTGGCTTGTAGCCGTAAGACATCATTAAACTTTCAGGAGAAAAATTGTGTTTCATAGTGGGGTAAATTAGGAGGCAAATGTAGGTAAAGGAAGGTGCAACTAGTGAAAGGGAATCTTTAAAGATTTTGAAGAAATAGCTAATTGGAAGTTCTCCTGGAAAATTGTTTTTGGTTTGCGATAATTGAGGCCATGTCAATTTGGGAAAACAGACTCAATTATTAAGGCTTAATAGTATGGAGATTAAAGCTTTGTAAATAGTTGTAAGGAATGTTTTTGACACACAAAAAACATGACTATACTCATAGTTTTGAGTGTGCTTATTGCGGAAATTCGGAAGTAATATTTTTCCAAAACGCTCATGAGACAAATAGAAAAAATTGCCATTTCCAAAATCGCTGTAATTGGCGCAGGACAAATTGGCCCAGATATTCTGTTCCATTTCGCAAAGGCTTTTGCTGAAAAGAATGCTCAACTTGTTTTAGTTGACATTGCTGAAACAGCATTACAGAATGCGCAGAAAAAAATTGAGAAAAAAATTGCGAAAGGTCTTGAAACAGGATCCTTTAGTGCGGAGCTTGCTGCAGCATTGAAAAACTGCATTAGCTACACCAGCGATTATTCCAGCATTTCGAATTCTGAAATTGTATTGGAAGCAGCAACGGAAAGCGAACCAATAAAAGATAAAATCTTCAAACAGGTAGAAGCAATTTGTGGCGAGAACACAATTTTCCTTTCGAATTCTTCACACATGCAACCTGAAGTTATTTTCAAAAGCATCAAGGACAAATCAAGATGTTTGGTGGCACATTATTTTTTTCCTGCTGATAGAAATCCAGTTGTTGAACTTGTTCCTTCTGCTGATACAGATAAAAATCTGGTGGAAAATCTTTTGAATTTTTACAAATCCATTGGTAAAAAACCAATTGTTGTAAAAAGTTCATACGGTTATGCTGTCGATCCAATTTTTGAAGGTCTTTGTCAAACTGCTATTCTTTGTCTCGAAAAAAATCTTGGCAATGAAAAGGAAATTGATAAAGTGGCAATGGAAACGCTTGGTCTTGGCGTTGGGCCGTTCACAGCTTTGAATCTTACCGGAGGGAATCCAATTACTGCACATGGTTTGGATGAAATGGGAAAACATTTGATGCCATGGTTCAAATCTCCATTGACTTTAAAAAATGCTGTCGACAGTAATTTGCCTTGGCACACCGCAAGCAAAGGAGAAGAAATAAATATTCCAGCTGAAAGAAAAGAAAAAATCGCACAAGAGTTTTTGGGTGCGTATTTCTCACTTGCATCCTACATCATGGATCTTGCAATTGTCAACATCGATGATTTGGATTTTGCATGTAAGAATTCATTGGTCATCAATCCGCCATTTTCCATGATGAATGGTTTTGGAATGGAGAAAGCTTTGAAAGTGGTGAGTGAATTCTGCAAGGAACATTCCAGTTTCAAAATACCAACTTCGTTGACGCAAGCAGTAAGTGCAGGGGGATGGAAAATTAAAGAAAAACAAATATCGTAAGAATGAGATTCAACGTAGGAATTGATATTGGTGGAACCTTTACCGATTTGATTTGCGTTTCTTCGGAAGGCAAAACCATTGTACACAAAACACTTTCCACTCCACAGGATTCGTCCATTGGATTCATCAATGGCATTCGGGAAGTTGCTGAAATGAGCGGTTTGTCATTCGAGAAATTCGTATCGAACATTGATACAATTGTTCATGGAACAACGGTTTCCACAAATGCATTGCTCACTTTGCGCGGAGCAAAAACAGCACTCATCACCACCAAAGGTTTTCGTGATGCGCTCGAAATGAGAAGGGGAATTCGAGAGGAACAATTCAACAATCATTACAGAAATGTTACTCCGCTTGCACCACGTTATTTGCGTTTCACCGTTGATGAACGAATGGATTCCGAAGGAAAAGTGTTAAAGAAATTCGATGAGAAAGAACTTCTTCCTATCATCAAAAAAATCAAAGATGAAAATGTGGAATCTGTTGCGGTTTGTTTCATGAATTCATACAAAAATGCAAATCATGAAAAAAAAGCAATAAAATTTCTGAGAAAAAATCTGAAAGGAATTTTTGTCACGGCTTCATTCGAAGTTCTTCCTTCTATTCGTTTTTACGAAAGAGTAAGCACAACTGTCGTCAGCGCATTTGTTGGTCCAATCGTTGCAAAATATTTGGACAATCTAACTCAGAAATTAGAAAGCATTAATTACAAAGGAACGCTGCTGATTATGCAGTCGAATGGAGGAGTTGTTGTTCCTGATCAAGTGAAAAAAAATCCAGCGGTTACTGTTCTATCCGGACCTGCTGCTGCTCCAACTGCAGGAGCATTCTATTCACAATTGCTTGGTTATAAAAATTGCATCACCGTTGACATGGGCGGAACAAGTTTCGATGCTGCAATCGTAATTGACAATCAATGCGTGACAAGTACAGAGGGAAATATCAATCGTTATCGCATCGCACTTCCATCACTCGATATCATTACCATTGGTGCTGGTGGTGGAAGTATCGGTTGGCTTAACAGCGGTGGACTTTTGCAAATGGGTCCGCAAAGTGCAGGAGCAATGCCCGGTCCTGTGTGTTACGATCGTGGTGGAACAATTCCAGCATGTACAGATGCTGATTTGATTTTGGGATATCTCAATCCGAATTTTTTTGCGGGCGGAAAATTAAAACTCAATAAAGCAAAGGCGGAAAAATCAATCAAGGATGAACTCGCTTCGAAATTGGGATTGTCTGTTTTGGAAACTGCAGCAGGAATGTATCGCATCATCAATAGCAATATGGCGCAAGGTGTTCGCGAAATTTCTGTTGAGCGTGGTTATGATCCAAGAGAATTTTTATTCATTGTTGCCGGAGGTGCTGGGTCGATTCACTCTTCTGAAATCTGCAAGGAGTTGGAAATTCCAATGTTCCTTGTTCCAAATGTTTCCTCGATATTTTGTGCAGCAGGAATGTTGTTGGGCGATTTGAAACACGATTACATTCGTTCCTATTTCACATCTTTCAATAATATCGACAGAAAAAAATTCATTTCGCTATTCAATGAAATGAAAGATGATGGCTTGAATGCATTGGTGAAGGAAGAAGGCGTTGCCGCCGATCGAATCTCTTTTTACCCGATTTTAGATATGCGTTATCTCGGTCAATATCACGAAGTGCAAATGGAAGCGAATTGGGATGATGTGATGAAATTTAATCTTGAAAATATTTTCGAAGCATTTCACAAAGAACACAATCGCCAATTCGGTTATTCACTCAAGGAAGAAGGAACGGAAATGGAAATCATCAATGTGCGTTTGCGTGTGGTTGGCAAAACAGAAAAGCCAAAATTCCTATCCGGAAATTCAAAAAATATCCCTGCTGAAAAAGCAATCAAGGAACACCGTGAAATCTATATTCCTGAATTGAACAAAATGAAAAAGGTTCCGATTTATGATGGCGATATGCCAATTTTCGGATCAACGATTCAAGGACCTTGTGTCATCGAGAAAATCACAACGTCCATTTTGCTCACGGAAAGTTATGATTGTGTGGTGGATGATTTCGGTTCATTCATTGTTTATGAAAAAGAGAAATTCCCGAAAGGTTATCAGTTGAAAAATAAAAAAGTTACCGTCAATGAACATTGATAAAATATTAGTTTCCATTTTCCAGCGTGCTTTCAAATCCATTACGGATGAGATGAGCATCTCATTGACAAAAACTACGCGCTCACCAATTCTCTGCGAAGCGAAAGATTTCGTGACGGGATTGTATGATGCGAAAGGGCAAATGTTGGAACAAACAGAAAATCTTCCCATCCTTTCTTTTTCACTCGGACCCGTTTGCAAAGTGATTCTGGAGCAATATGGCAGCGACATTCACGAAGGTGATGTAATTATTCATAATGATGTTTTCTCAATGGGAAATCAGAATAATGACGTTGCTATTTTCAAACCGATTTTTCACCAAAATAAATTGGTGGGTTGGTCAGCGGCGAAAGGACATCAAGCAGATATTGGTGGTGCAGTGCAAGGTGGTTACAATCCAAACGCAACCGAAGTTTGGCAAGAAGCGCTTCGTATTCCTGCAGTAAAGTTGTATGAAAAAGGAAAATTCAGAAAGGATGTTTGGAATTTAATTTTTGCAAACATTCGATTGCAAATGGTGCAGGAAGATATCAAGGCGCAAATTGGTGCATGCACACTTGGAGAAAGAAGATTGAGTGCATTTGTTGAAAAATATGGATTAGAAGTTTTCGAAGCACACAAAATTGCATTGTTCGATGCAACGGAAAAAATGATGCGTGCGGAAATCAAAGCAATTCCAAATGGTGTTTACAAAGGAGGAAGCACTGTTTATTACGATGGAAAACACAAGGGAAGCAAATTCCCAATTCGTACGGAAATTACTGTTAGAAACGAGGACATCACTTTTGATTTTTCAAAATCATCTCCACAGACAAAAGGGTTTGTAAATGGAATTTACACTTCAACCTGTTCAGCCATTACCCTTACTTTTTTGCAAATGATCAATCCCAACATTCCACACAATGAAGGAATGATCAAACCATTAAAATACATTGTACCTGAAGGAACAATTCTGAATGCATCTTATCCTGCAGCCACAACTTTTGGAAATCATCTTTGTCCCCAAGTGGCTGATGCGATTTTCAAGGCACTCGGTCCTGCTGTTCCGGATAGAATCACTGCAGGATGGAATCATTTGTTGTGTTCACTTTTCACAGGCAATCATCCGCGCACAGGAAAAAAATATGTGGATATCTGTTTTCTCGGATTGAAAGGTGGAAGTGGCGCAATGAAAAACGATGATGGTTATGATCACATCGGAATGATTGATGCATCGGGTGGCGTGTTGGATCAGGATTATGAAATGTATGAGCAACAAACTCCGCATCGAATTGTACAGCATGAATATTTGTGCGATTCTGGTGGAGCAGGAGAGTGGCGCGGCGGATTGGGAACCGTTACACAAATCATGTTGCGAGGCGACGATACTACGATGGTTGTTTTCGGAGATGGAGATGTGGAAACGAATTATGGTTTGTTCGGAGGAAAAGGAAGTGTGCTGAACAAAATTGAGTTGAAATACAAGAATGGGAAGAAGTTAATTCCAATGAGCAAGGATATGATTCAGGGAATTCCAGACAACACCTTGTATTTGCAAATTGCAAGTGGCGGTGGTGGTTATGGCAATCCAAAAAAACGTGACAAGAAAAAGGTTTTGGAGGATGTGAAGAATGAAGTGGTTTCTAAAAAAGTTGCTGAAAAAATTTACGGAGTAAAAAAATAAAAAATGAATCACGAAATTATTTTACCAGAAGGTTGGCCAGTTCCAAAAGGATATTCGAATGGAATTCTTGCAGCGAAAGGAAGAACACTTTTTTTGGCAGGACAAGTGGGTTGGTCGCCAGAAGAAAAATTTGCCAGTGATAAATTAGTTCCGCAATTCGAACAAGCCTTGAAAAACATTGTTGCAATTGTGAAAAAGGCTGGTGGAAAACCAGAAGACATTTGCAAAATGACATGTTTCTGTAAAGACCGTGATCAATATTTGGCAACACGAAGAGAAATTGGGAAAGTCTGGAAAGAAATCATCGGAAATCACTATCCCTGCATGAGCATGATTTTCGTTGTGGATTTACTGGATCATCCTGCAGTGATAGAAATTGAAGCAACAGCAGTAATACCTGAATAATAGCGAATGATAAAGTCAATCTTTTTCAAAGATATGTTACCATATATTGTATGGTATGCTTTGCTATTTATTGCTACCATCTTATTCGATTACATTCTTCACCACTTTAAGTTGGTTTTATTAGGGCGTTATTTGGGAACAGCAGGAACAGTTCTGATTCTACTTTCATTCCTCTATTCCTTACAAAAACGAAAAATAATAAACATTGCTCCACCGAAAGCTCTTCTAGAAGTTCATGAAATTCTTTCCTGGATTGGCGCCTTGATGGTAATGGTTCACGCAGGAATTCACTTCAATGCCATTTTGCCTTGGCTTGCAATATTTATGCTGATCATAACTGTTGCAAGTGGTTTTGTGGGGAAAGTCCTTTTGAACATTGCAAAGGCTGCACTTACAGAGAAGAAAAATGATTTGGTGAAAGCAGGACTCAGCGAAAAAGAAATTCAAGAAAAACTTTATCGCGATTCAATAATGGTTGACCTAATGAAGAAGTGGAGAGTTGTTCATCTTCCAATTACAGTTGTCTTTGGATTTTTGACGATCCTGCATATTCTTTCAATAATAATGTTTGCTAAATGAAAAAGTCTGTCATCCTTTTAATTATTTTGCTTTGCACATTTGCCATGTTCAAGTTTCCTGCGGCTATGGTAAATCCGGGTGAACTGTTGGAGGGACACAATAAAATTAAAGATGATTGTGGTTCTTGCCATACTTTCTTCAAGGGACTTGCTTCAGAAAAATGTATCACTTGCCATAAATTATCTGAAATCGGTAAAGACACGAGTGCTGCTAAAATGAAGAATATTTTATTCCATCAACATTTGGCGGAACAAAGTTGCACTTCATGTCACACTGATCATATTGGCGCAAATCCTAAATCAAGTGTCAAAAGTTTTTCTCATGAACTTCTGATCAATAGTGTGAGAGAAAATTGCTCTAGTTGTCATACTTCATCGACAATTATTCACGATAAATTATCAAAGGATTGTGGAAGTTGCCATAATACAAATGCATGGATGCCTGCAAAGTTTAATCATGAAATGTTACAGGATTCATTTTCGAATTGCCTTTCGTGTCATCAAAAGCCAGCGGGAACTTCCCATAGTCAGTTTGAAAATAATTGCAAGCAATGTCATAATACAAACAAATGGACACCATCGTCATTTAATCATTCAGCCTATTTTCAGCTGAGTGGAAATCACAACGCAACATGCAATACATGTCACACGGATAGCAATTATAAATCATACACCTGTTATGGATGTCACGAACATTCACAAAGCAATTTGAGTGAAAAGCATAATGAAGAAGGGATTTACAATTTTGACAATTGCATTTCTTGTCATAAAAGTGGAAGCGAACATGAATCAGAGGGTGGAGGAAACTCAAATGAACATAGTGGTGAACATGGTGGGCATGACGATGATTAACCCATTTATAAAATTCTAAAACAAAAATGAATTTCGACTTAAGTGAAATACAAAAACAAGTTCAAGAAACCTTCCGCGATTTTGCGGACAGGAGAATAAAACCTGTGGCTGCAAAATTGGATGAAGAGAAAAAATTTCCAATGGAGTTATTCAAAGAAGCGGGAGAACTTGGTTTTTTTGGAATGCGTTATCCTGAGAGTGTTGGAGGAACTGGACTTGATGTTGTTTCCTATTCACTTGCGGTAATAGAAATTGCACGTGGCTCTCTTTCAGTTGCAGCAGCTGTTACCATGCAATCTTTGATGGGAACTTATTTCCTTTATCGTTTTGGCGATGATGAAATCAAAAAAAATTATTTTGCAGAAGCATTAAAAGGAAATAAAATAGGCGGCATTTGTATGACCGAACCAAATGCAGGAAGTGATTTGATGGCAGTCAAAACACTTGCAAATGTTACCGATGACGGTTTCATTTTGAATGGGCAAAAAACTTGGATAACTTCTGCACCTGTTGCAGATTTTTTCACAGTGCTTGCAAGAACCGATAATCACGAACAACTTTCCATATTTTTTGTTCCAGTTAATTTGAAAGGTGTTCTTATTGGAAAGAGCATTGAAAAAATGGGCGTTCGCGCCTCTGTTACAAGTGAAGTTTCATTTAATAATGTAAAGCTTCCGAAGAATTATTTGTTGGGAGAAATTGGTGGTGGAACAAAATGTCTGAAGGAAATTCTTGCCGAAATCAGAATCATGACCGCCGCACTTGCTATTGGTGTTGCCACTGCAGCATATGATGATGCGGTAAAATATGCGAAAGAACGTTCTCAATTTGGGAAACCAATTGGAAAATTCCAAGCCATTCAAATGAAGTTTGCTGATATGGCAGTTCAATTGGAGACAGCAAAACATTATGTGCTATATGCAGCGACTTTGAGTGATCAAAATAAGCCACGACAAAAAGAGGCGATGATTGCGAAATTATACGCTTCTGAAATTTCCAATAACATTTGTGATGAAGCGTCACGTGTGCTTGCCTCCTATGGTTATGCTGTTGAATACAACATGGAGCGTTACCTGCGTGATGCGCGATTCACTTTGATCGGTGGAGGTACTTCGGAAATTTTGAAAATAAATATTGCAAAAGAATTAGGGTTGTAATAAAAGACAATTGAAGATGATGCAAGTGAAAGAAAAAAGTAAAACAGTGATCATGGATGGTTCCAAATTGATTGTGGAATCATTGGTGCGTTCAGGAGCGGATGTGTTCATTGGCTATCCAATAACACCGGCGAATTTATTGTATTCCTATTCATTGGAAAGATTCAGGGAATTCTTCGCTGCTCCCGATGAAATCACAACATTGCAATGGATGTGTGGGTTTTCTACCACAGGAAAAATTCCAGTTACTGCAACTTCATTTCCCGGATACGCTTTGATGTTGGAATCGGTGAACATGGCGTATATGATGGAATTGCCAATGGTAATTGTTTTGGTGCAACGTCTTGGACCAGCAACAGGAAGTGCAACCTGTGGCGCTCAAGGTGATTTGTCATTGCTACATGGAAGTATTTCTGGTGGATTCACATTGCCAGTTATTAGTGTGAGTAACATGAATGATTGTTGGGAATTGTCGAACAAGGCAATGAAAATGGCAGTAGATCTAAGAACCCCAGTTGTTTTATTGACATCGAAAGAAGAAGTGATGACACAGGCAAGTTTTGATATATCACAACTTTCTGAAATTAATTTAATCGAGAGGAAACAATATTCTTCCAATGAAACTTTTGTTCCTTATAAAACGGAAGAATCACTTGTTCCTGAATTCCTCAAAGTTGGGAATGCAAAACATCAAGTTCGTTTTACCGCTTCCACACATGATCAAAAAGGAATTATACAAAATGTGGCAAAAGAGGCAATTGAGAATACAAAACGTCTCGAAGCAAAACACATTTTGAATCTTAATAAGCATTTGTATTTCGATTATGACAAGGAAAACGGAGCGGAAACACTTTTGATTTCTTATGGCATCACCGCGTCTGCAAGTCGTGAAGCTGTGAAGAATTTGCGAGCGAAAGGTGAAAAGGTTTCACTGTTGATTCCAAAAACATTATTACCCGTTGCACCGAAATATTTCGAAATCATTAGCGAATACAAAAAGGTGGTGATCGCTGAGGAAAATCTTTCAGGACAATACCGCAAGATTTTATTCGGGGAATTTGGCAATAAAAATATCTCAGGTGTAAATGGATTTGCAGAAATGATTACACCTGCAAAAATTGTTGATGCTGTTTTATTTAAATAATTGTTGAAGAAGAAAAATTAAGAGTGATGGAAAAATTTTTAACCGATGAGGCTTTACCATTTTGCAAAGGATGTGGCCATCATCATATTGCTGGAAATACTGAAAAGGCTTTGCAGTCATTGGGAATGAATCCAATGGATGTGATTTTAGTAACTGATATTGGTTGCCATGGAATCATTGACAAATCTTTTAAAACACATACAGTTCACGGCCTTCATGGACGTTCGGTTGCCTTGGCTTCTGGAATTTCCGCTGCATTGGAAAATCCAGATAAGAAAGTGATTGTTTTTATCGGTGACGGCGGTACAACAATTGGGATGCAACATTTGTTCAATGCGGCACACAATGGCTTTAACATGACGGTTGTAATACATAACAACATGTTGTATGGAATGACCGGCGGACAATGCAGCGAATTCACTCCAATGGGATTCAAGACTCCGACATTGCCAAATGGTGCTGATAAGGCGGGATATGATATTTGTAAATTGATTGCTGCTGTTGATGGTGTGACTTATGTTTCTCGCTTGGAAGGTATTGGTGATTTTTCTGAACAATTGGCTGAAGCGTTTTCAAAGAAAGGTTTTTCATTGGTGGAAGTGATGGAAATTTGTCCGAGTTACGGTGTGAAATCGAATCCTGGAATGAAACTTTCCAATGTGATGGAAGGTGCGGGTCTCGATGTAAAAAAATATGCTGATACGGAAGCTGTTAATTATAAATCTAAAATCAATCAATCAAGTAATGTTCTTTTCAATGATGATGACATTATTGAAACTGCTTTTCCTTCAAAGTTGGAAAAGGAAGTTCGCTTGATGTTGTGTGGGTCGGCAGGAGAAGGAATTCAAGGTGCGGCTGAAATGTTGTTGGAAGCAGGAATTGTTTCTGGTTTGAATGGAACAAAAAAAGGAAGTTATCCCGTTACGGTAGGAGTTGGGTTTTCCGCTTCAGAAATTATTCTTTCTTCGGATGAAATTCTTTACACTGGATCGCCTAATCCAGATGTGATTTGTGTGACGTCAACAGATGGTTTGGATTACGCAAGGAAAACACTTACAAGCATGAAAGGTGGGAAATTATTCCTTGATAGTTCCCTCACAGCTCCTGAAACGAAAGCGGAAGTCATTTCATTTCCATTTCGCGAAAGAGGTGGTGCAAAAAACTCTTCCATGTATTGCCTTTTCTATATGTTGACTGCAACAGGACTTTTCCCAATGGAATCATTGATGAAAGTTTTCAGTGAAAGTAAAATTTCAAAAAAGATTGATGCAGAAAAAATGTTTCAATCCTTACGCGAACCTGTTATTGCAAATGAAACTAAAAAAATAATTTCCTGATCAATGAGTCAAATTAAGTCATACGGAATTGCGTTGCCACATTTCAGAGTGGAGGATTGCACCTTGCATCCCAAGGGGAAAAAGGGTGTGATGAAAGCGGTTTGTTTTTCCGATGAGGATTTAATCACTTTGGCTTTTGCAGCATCAGAAAAAATATCGAAAGAAAATATCGACGGAATATTTTTTGCAAGTTCAAGTTCGGTTTTTGAAAATCGTTACCATGCTTCTTTTTTAGCTGATTTATTGAATCTCCCTCAAGGAATTTTGGCGCTTGATTTTATCAACTCATCAAGGGGAGGAACAGATGCTTTGCTTTTGGCAAATGATCTAATTGATTCGGGCAAGTACAAAAACATTTTGGTTATTGCATCAGATGTTGATTTCCCAGGAATAGGAAACGAACTATCTACTCCTTATGGTCATGCTGCTTGTTCGCTATTAATTAGCAATGAAAAAGGAATCGCGGAAATTTCTTTTGCAAAATCATTCAGTTCTTCTTTTGCGGAAGAGTTTTCTTATAAAGGAGCATCCATTCAATACGATCCGCGATTCAGTCGCGATGCTGGATTCAAAACCAATTTGACTTCTTCACTGAAGAAACTTGTTTCAGATCCGAAATCCTTCGATGCTATTATTCTTAATTCAGTGTACGCTCGGATGGGAGGGGGAATATTTGCTAAAGCGGGTTTTGAAGAAAAACAATTTGCAAGAGATTTAATTTCTTCCAAAATTGGAAATACTGGCGCGACTCATGCATTACTTCTTCTAATCAATGAAATTGAAAGCGAGAAGAAACATATTCTACTCGTTGATTATGCAAATGGGACAAACATTCTTGAAATAAAAAACAATTCAGTAGGTAAAGAAAAAAACTTGCAAGAACAACTCGGCAATTTTGATTTGGTTAATTCCTATCAGGATTATTTACTGTTACGAAAAGCGGGGAATTTCCATTCTGCAAAATATGATACCAAAGAAATGTTTTCTTCCGAAATGATGCAGGAAAGGGAAAAAGAAACATTGCTGTACAGGAAAGGCTTGAAATGTACAACATGCGGAACAATTTATTATTTGAAAACCGGACGTTGTAAAAAATGCAAGGGCGATAAATTTTCAACTGTTCAATTGGCAAATGCAGGATCAGTTTATGCATTTACAAAAGAACATTATTTTCCAAGTTCTTTTCCTCCGATCACCATGGCTATTATTGATTTGGACGGAGGAGTAAGAATGACTGTTCAGCAAACGGATACAATGTATCCTGAGAAAAACACTTTAGAGATCGGTTCAAAAGTGAAATTGGTTTTACGGAAAATGATTGAGAACGATGAGAAACCTAATTATTTCTGGAAGGCGACAACAAAATGAAGAATCAAATAGATGAACTTCTTCGGTTATTGACTTCGATTATTAATTCGACTAAAAAAAATAATTCTTAATTCTAAATTGTGAATTCTAAATTAACAGACATAGCGATCATTGGAATTGGAGTCACAAAATTTGGTGAACTCTTTCATCAGAGTTATGATGATTTGGTACGTGATGCGGCGATGCAAGCAGTGAGCGATGCAAAAATTAGCATGGATGATATTGGAGCAGCTTGGCTCTCTACTGCATTTCCGGAAATTGGTGTTTTTAAAGGAAGAAGTGGAATGGATTTGTGCGAACCGCTTTCTCTTTATAATATTCCCGTTACTCGTGTTTCAAATTATTGTGCTTCGGGAGCAGATGCGATGCGGAATGCAATAAATGCGTTGCGCGCTGGAGAATGTGATGTGGCTATGGCACTTGGTGTTGAAAAACTTCGCGATCGTCAACCACAAGATTCCATTGTAAAAATGATGGTGGAATATGGCCATCCGTTTTTGCAAAAAGGTTTTACTGCTGCAGGAACTTTTGCTGTTTACGCAAATCGAATGATGAAAGAATATGGTGTGACACGTGAAGATATTTCAAACGTTTCCGTAAAAAATCATTTGCATGGTTCATTGAATGAAAAAGCTTTTTATCAAAAGGCCTGTTCTCTTGAAGAAGTCATGAAATCACAAATGGTCGCTGATCCACTTACTGTTTTGGATTCTTGTCCAACAACTGATGGTGCTGCATGTGTGATTATGGTTCGCGCTGAAGATGTGGATAAGACCAAACACAATCCTGTTTTTGTAAAAGGACTCGGACTTTCAATTTCCACAGGTTGGGATTTGCCCTTCTTCGATCCGAATCATGATTTTCTTTCTTTTGAAGCGACACGTAATGCAGCAAAAAAAGCCTATGCACAAGCGGGAATCACAAATCCAATTGATGAAATTGATTTGATCGAAGTGCATGATTGTTTTTCTATTGTTGAGTTACTTACCTATGAAGATTTGGGTTTGTGCAAAGTTGGAGAAGCAAAAGATTTGATTCGTGGTAAAGAAACACAACTTGGTGGAAAAATTCCTGTGAATGTGAGTGGCGGATTATTGTCATGTGGACATCCAGTGGGTGCAACAGGAATTCGAATGGTTGTTGAAGTGGCCAATCATCTACGTGGAAGCGCGGGAGAACGTCAGGTTAAGAATGCAAAAAGAGGATTGACACATAACATCGGTGGACCTGGAGCAATTGCTTCAGTAATAATTTTAGAAAAATAAACCTATCAAAAATAAACCTATAATGAAAATTCAAAAACTAACTGCCTTACTGTTGATTTCATTTACATCACTTGTTGGATCGGCGCAGGTGAACAAAGACACGACAATTGCAAAAGTGCCTGATATGAATAATCAGGGAAATGGTAATTCAGAGACGAGAATACTTTATCAACGAAAAGGTAATTTTTTCCTCTATTGGGGATACAACAGAGCAGCTTTCAGTAAAAGTGATATTCGTTTTTGGGGAGACGGATATGATTTTACAATTTTTGATGTAACGGGAACAGGAGTTTTTCATTTTGATTTCCTCACATACATTAAACCCAACACATTTACTGTTCCGCAATACAATGAAAGAGTAGGTTATTTCCTTAACGATAAAAATTGGGTTTCGTTTGGGCATGATCATATGAAATATGCGCTCGATCGACAAATTGCTCGTTTGTCGGGAACTATTGATTCAGGATTAAATGCAGGTACTTATAATAACACAACGGTTTTAGTGGGCGACGGCGCAGCAAATGGGAACTATTTGCCTTCAAGTATTACCGATTCTTTACCTCAAGGTTTTGTTCCAGAGTTTGAACATTGTGATGGCTTGAATGATTTCAGTTTTGAATTCGGTCATCTTGAGCAATTGTGGATTTCCAAAAATTCTAAACATGCATTGTCATTTCAAACAACAGTTGGCAGTGGTATGGTCATTCCTGATACTGATGCTGATGTACTTGATTATACTGCACGCCATAATATGGAAACAGGAAAAAAATCCTTTCACTTGGCAGGATATAGTTTATCGGCAAGCGCAGGATTGCAGATTGATTTGTTTAAGCACTTCTTTATTCTCGGAAAGTTGAAAGCTGGTTATATTAATTTGCCGGATATCAGAACAACAACGGTTGGAGGAAAAGCAAGTCAGCATTTCACTTTTATTGAACCTATTTTACTCGTAGGATACACACATCACATAGGCAAACGCTAATCTTTTTATGCTTTGCAATTTTAAACAAGAAAAAAATACGAAATAAATTAGCTCGGGAAATTGAAACTTTGATTCAGAATAAATAATGACAGTCATTTAGTACTCATTTGAAAAATTATTTAAAATGAATATAACAGGTGTTTTTGAAGTCAGAGGTCACGCACGTGGCGGACAGGGAATGGTTACTGCTTTTGATATTCTTGCAAAAGTTTTTAGCTACACTAAAAATTATGAAGTGCAGGCATTCCCATTTTTCGGAGTGGAACGTACGGGCGCGCCCATTCAAGCCTTCTTTCGGTTTTCTCCTGAGGTGATTCTAAATCGCAGCAATATTTATAGTCCGAATCTGGTTGTTGTATTTGATGAGGGATTGATCGAACTCACCAATGTATTTGATGGTTTAGCGGAGAATGGAATTATCTTGATCAATACCGAAAATCCTCCTTCATTTTATAAGGGTAGAGCCAAAAATATTTTCACAGTTCCTGCTACAAGAATATCGGTAGATAATAAATTGGGAAGTAAATCGCTTCCTATTGTGAATGCCGCGATGATCGGTGCAATTCTGAAAATTTTGGAAGCTGGAATTGATGATGCAAAAGCAATTATCAAAAAGGAAGTTCCCAATAAGCCTGATGCAAATGAAGCCGCTGCAGAAATTGCATATAATAGTGTTGTTGGACTTATCGATTCTGCGTTTACTAAATCCGCCACAATTGCCAAAGCGGTTGCACCATCATATAACGATCTTCCGAGTGTGCCGTATTGGGACAAACCAATGTCATTGAATAAAACGGGAACTTGGCGTGTTTTAGTTCCGGGTTATCAAAATAGACAAGCCCCGTGTACGCAAAGCTGTCCTGCTGGCACAGATGTGAGAACATTTGTAAAACTCACCGGTGAAAATAAATTTTCCGATGCTTATCAGGTTATCTATAAACACAACCCGTTTCCTTCCATATGTGGGCGCGTCTGTCCGCATTTCTGTCAACAAAATTGCAATAGAATTGGTTTTGATGAAGAAGTGAATATTGGTGCGATTGAACGTTTTCTTGGTGACAAAAATGCATCTCATCAATTCAAACGCGTCCCTATTCTTCACAAAGAAAAAATTGCAGTGATCGGTTCAGGTCCCTCAGGACTTACAGCGGGTTTGCGTTTGCGGCAACAAGGATATGAGGTAACCGTTTTTGAATCCATGCCTGTTGCTGGTGGTATGATGAGAACAGGCATTCCGGAGTTTCGACTTCCAGGAAAAGTTCTTGACCAAGAAATTCAGAAAATTGTTGATCAAGACGTAAAAATTGTTTTGAATAAAAAAGTTTCAGTCGATGAATTGAAAAATGATTTTTCCGCGATTGTTGTGGCAGTGGGTTCGCATATCGGAACCAATATGAATTTGGCCAATGAAGAGGAAATCATCGAGGGAATAAAATTTTTGAGAGAAGTTAAATCTGGAGAAAATAAAAAGGCAATACGAAAAGGAGATGATGTGGCAGTTATCGGTGGCGGTAATACAGCTATTGATGTTGCACGAACTGTTTTGAGATTGGGAGGTCATCCAATAATTTATTACCGCAGAACGCGGCAAGAAATGCCTGCTATCGCGCACGAAGTGGAAGAAGCAATGAAGGAAGGTGTGCAGATTGAATTTCTTACTGCACCAGTGAACATTGAAAAAAACAAGAATGGTGAATTCAGAATCACCTCTGTAAGAATGAAACTTGGTGAAGCTGACGATTCTGGAAGAAGAAAACCTATTCCTGTAAAAGGATCAGAAAGAAAATTTACTGCAAATAAAATTATCAAGGCTACTGGTCAAACATTTGATGATTTTGTTTTCACCGATAAAAAAGTAGCGGTTAAGCAGGGAGAAATTGAATTTGTTTCTGGAAAGAACAATGTTCCTGTTTTCTGTTGTGGTGATATGGCTTGGGGAGGTACAATTGTGGAAGCAATTGGTTCTGGTAATGATGTTGCGAATGAAGTAAATGCTTTTTTGAGAAAAACGGAATATGTAAAAACAGAACGAACCAATGACGTTGTATCAGCAGATCAAATAAATTTCACCTATTATCTTCCTACTCCTGGAAATTCAAATCCATTTAAGGAAGTGGAAAAATTGCTGAATGATTTCACCGAAGTAGTTCAGGGTTTGCCAGCCAAAACCATTGTGGAAGAAGCGACGCGCTGTTTGCATTGCGGTGATTGTTATAACTGTGGCAATTGTTTTAATTATTGTCCCGATGCTGCAATTTTCATTGATGAGGAAAATCGTTTGCGCATAGATTATGACTTTTGCAAAGGATGCGGAATTTGCGTTCGTGAATGTCCTTGCTCTGCAGTGCGCTATCAAGAAGAAAACCTGGTTGTAACAGAATAAATAATTGAAAAGATGAAAAGCGAACTAGCAATAAAAATTACTAAAGTAAAAGAAGTGAAACGGCACACTAAAAAAGTGTTGAAGGGAAATACCGCCGCCGCCGAAGCAGCAAAAATTTGCAAGGCAACATTTATTTCCGCTTATCCCATCACTCCTCAAACGACCATCATTGAGGAAATTGCTTCTATGATTTCCAAAGGGGAATTTGATGCCGTTTCCGTCAATATGGAAAGTGAACATTCGGTCTTTGCTGCAATCAAAGGTGCTGCATTGGTTGGTGAAAGAGTTTTTACAGCAACTAGTGGACAAGGTTTATTATATGCGCACGAAGTGCTCCATGCAATTGCACATTTGCGTTTGCCTGTTGTTGCTTGCAACGTAGGTCGACCATCTTATCCATGGAATATTTGGTGTGACCAAAGTGATTCACTGGCACAACGAGATACAGGTTGGATTCAGATCTACTGTGAAAATTCACAAGATGTTTTGGATACGCTTATTCAAGCATATAAAATTTCTGAAAAATTGTTGTTCCCGACCTTAGTTGTGCTGGACGCATTTTACGTGAGTCACACCAATGAAAATGTGTATATCCCAGAGCAGAAATTGGTGGATGAATATTTACCACCAAGAATGGTTAGCGATACGGATATTGATATTGATCATCCTAAAGCGTTTGGTGGATTGGTTGCACCTGAATTGTATGATAAGTTCAATCGTCTTTTCTGGCAGGATATGAATAAAGTGGAAGATGCATTCAATATAGTTGGAGCGGAATTTGAAACACATTTTGGAAGAAGTTACGGAGCGATTGAAGCCGTAAACATTCATGCGGGAACGAAAAAAATTCTGATTACTCTTTCTTCCATTACAACAACAGCTCGAGGTGTATTACAATCAAATCCTGATGTTGGTTTGCTCAAGATTCGTTTGATGAAACCTTTTCCAAAAAAGTCCATCTTGAAAGTTCTTGAAAAAGTCAATAAGGATTGTATTCTCATTGCAATAGACAGAAATTATTTGGGAGACAATGAAGGAGCACTGATGCAGGAAATAAAAAGGGCGATGTATGGCGGAAGCAGAAAAATATTTGGAGTGTATGCAGGTCTTGGCGGAAGAGATGTTCCACCAACAACAATAGAAAAAATAATAAATATAGATTTCAATTCCCCTGAAACAGAAGAAATAATTTGGATTGATAAATAGTGAAATCCAAAGCGAATTGGAGCAATAGTAGTTTATAAATCTTGTAATCATTTGCAAAATGAAAACTGAAAGTAATTTTTTGATAAAGGAAGAAAATGTTTTTTGTGGTGCATTGAGCTGTCGCGGATGCGGATGGTCGCTGCTCGTAAGACATATTTCAAATGTGATGGGAACAAAAACGGTTTATGTTGTCCCAGCATGCTGCTTTTCAATTATCGCTGGGCCTTATCCAATGAACATGTTGAAAGGAACTGTTGTGCATACATTATTTGCAGCAGCAGCAGCAACAGCAACAGGTGTTCGGCACTCCTTGGACCGACAAGGAAAAAAGAAATCTGCAGTGGTTGTATTAGCCGGCGATGGAGGAACTTTTGACATTGGCTTGCAATCACTTTCAGGTGCCGCTGCAAGGAATGAAAACATTCTTTATATCTGCAACAATAATGGTGCTTATATGAATACGGGTGTTCAAAGTAGCACTGCAACTCCAATGGGTGCAATTACAACAACAAATCCTTCTGGCAAAACTTCGAATGCAAAAGATCTTATGGGAATAATTGCTGCTCACAAGATTCCTTATTTTGCTACCGCCTCTCTGGCATTTCTTGATGATTTGAAAAAGAAATTAGAAAAGGCAAAATCATTATCTGGTTTTCGTTTTCTGATGATTGATAGCCCTTGCCCTCCAGGTCATAAATATGCACCTGAAATGTCAATTGAAATTTCACGACTTGCAGTGGAAACAAATTATTTTCCGCTGTTTGAAGCGGAAGATGGCGATTATGAAATCACCCATTTTCCTAAAAAGAAAATTGCAGTAAGTGAATTGTTTAAACAACAAGGGCGTTTTTCACATTTGTTTAAAACAGATGCAACAAAATTGATGAATTCCTATCAGAAAGAAGTGGATACAGAATGGGAAGCCTTGTTGGAAAAAGTTGAAAAATAAATATTCTATACTATGAAAGTTTTATTGGCAAAACCAGGTCTTGATGGCCACGATGTTGGAGTTAAAGTTTTGGCTCACGGATTAATTGATGCAGGATTTGAAGTTGTTTATACTGGTCTGAGAAAATCCATTGAGGATATTGTCGATATCGCTATAAAAAACAAGGTGGACATCATTGGGCTTTCCATTTTATCGGGAACTCATCTTTTACTTTCTGGAAGAATGAAAGAAGTGATGGATAGGAAAAAACTGACTACTCCTTGGTTTGTCGGAGGGAATATTCCGGCAAACGACATTGAGGAATTAAAGAAGTTGGGCGCGTCGGAAGCATTTCCAACAGGAAGCAAGGTTGCTGATGTGGTGTTGTATTTTAATACAATAAAAGTGGTTGCTTAAGTCAATAGTTATAAAAACAAGTCATGGCTGATACAAAAATAAATTCCGCAAAAGGGAAAACCGCAAAGGATTTAAACGTGAAACCTGTTTATCTCGAATCAGGTTTGGAAGTCAATCCAGTTTATACGGCATCCGATATTGAAAATTCTGACATCAAAAATGAAATGCCTGGAGAATATCCCTTCACAAGAGGAATTCATCCAACAATGTATCGCAATAAACCTTTTACCATTCGACAATACGCAGGTTTTGCATCACCTGAAGAAACGAATGAAAGGTTTCAGTTTTTGATAAATAATGGACAGTCAGGATTGAACGTTGCTTTTGATTTACCAACTCAATGTGGTTATGATTCAGATGATCCGATGGCTTTTGGTGAAGTAGGTCGTGTTGGTATGACGGTGGATACGTTGAATGATTTTGAAATTGCATTTAAGAATATTGACCTTGATAAAATTACTGTTTCATTAACCATTAATGGAACAGCAATTATTTTGATCGCCATGTATGTTGCCATGGCGGAAAAAGAAGGTTATGATATTTCAAAATTACGTGGTACTGCGCAAAATGATATTTTGAAAGAATTCATTGGCAGAGGAACGTGGATTTTTCCTGTAGATAAATCTGTGAAATTAGTTGTCGATACGATTGAATATTGTGCAAAGCATGTTCCAAAATACAGTCCAGTGAGTGTATGCGGTTATCACATCAGAGAAAGTGGCGCGAATCCTATTCAGGAAATGGCTTATGCATTTTGCATTGCTAAAGCGTATACCGATGGTGCCTTAAGCCGTGGAATTGATATTGATGATTTTGCTTCACGACTTTCTTTCAATTTTGATATTTACGGAAATCTTTTTGAGCAAATTGCAAAATTCAGAGGTGGAAGAAGATTATGGGCAAAAATTATTCGCGAAGAATATCATGCAAAAAAAGACAGCTCTTGTTGGTTGAGAATGATTGCCGGTGGCGGTGGAGGTGGATTAACAAAAGAGCAACCTGAAAATAATATAGTTCGCAGTGCCTATTATGCATTGATCAGTGCATTGTCAGGGACACAAACAATGGCATTGTGCAGTTACGATGAAGCGTATACAATTCCAACAGAACATTCTGCTGAAATTTCTCTGCGCACCATGCAGATCATGATTCACGAAATGGGAATTTGTGATACGGTCGATCCTTTAGGTGGTTCTTATTATGTGGAAACATTAACCGACCGTTTTGAAAAGGCAATTAAGGATGAAATGAAAACGGTTGAGAAGTGGGATGGAATTGTCAATGCTGTTGCCAGCGGAAAAATTCAGGAATCTGTTTCTCGACAAGCTTATGAACGTGAAATGGGCGTACAAACTGGAAAGGTGGATAAAGTAGGAGTGAATATTTTCACCAGAGAAGAGAAAGCAAAGGAAGTGGAATTCCATCCTTACAATCAGAAAGCTGCTGATGATCAAATTGAAAAACTCAAGAAAATAAAATCAACAAGAAATAATCAAAAAGTTCTTGAGTGTTTGGCCACAATTAAAAAGGACGCTCAAGATGACAAAAACCTTATGCCTTCAATTATTGCAGCAGTAAAAGAATATTGCACTGTCGGTGAAATTGTAAGGGCAATGAAAGAAGTTTACGGAGAATTCAAGGAACCAATTTTTTTTAAATAGAAATGTCAGCTAAAAAAAATATTACCGTCTTAAGTTTGGAGCAAGCGCTCGCTCTTCCTTTTGCCACCGAACGGATGGTGCATCAAGGATGGCGCGTGATTCGTTTGGAAACTCCTGCTGAAGAGGGTGGGGGAAATGCGGGAGATCCCAATCGTTATATCGGCGCGGATTTGGGTTATAATGATTTGCATTCCTATTACATCGCTCCAAATATTGGTAAGGAAGCGATTACAATAAATTTGAAAAAGAAAGAAGGACAAGAACTTCTGAAAAAAGTAATTCGCGATTTGAAGGTGGATGTGTTTTTGTGCAACACATTGCCTAAGCGTTACAAACAACTTGGAATTGATTTTGAAAGTTTGAGAGAGGCCAATCCAAATCTTATTTGGTGTGGAATTTCTGCGATGGGTCCGGAATATCCTGATCGCGCTGGGTATGATCCTGCATTGCAAGCATTGATGGGTTATACTTTTTTGACTGGAGAAACAAATGGTAAACCTGTTCCATGTGGAATTCCAATCATTGATCTGAAAGCAGGTGATGAAGCTTTTACACAGGTGCTTCTTGCCATGTTGGAGAAAAATCCAAATGGAAAAGAAATTCATATTTCCATGGCACAATGTGCAGCGAGTTGGTTGATTACCGCTTTGCCGCAATTGGAATTTGTGAAAAGCGAAAGTGAATTATTCACAAGAAGTGGAAATGAACACAGAAGTTTTATCCCATGCAATGTCTATCCTACAAAGGATAAAATGGTTTATCTCGCAATAGGAAATGATTCTCAATGGGCAAAATTCACTTCACTGATAGGATTTGAAACGCTTGAAAAACCAGAGCGCAAAACAAATCAGGGAAGAATGGATGACAAGGAAAATATTTATATGGAAATTGAAGAGCAAACAAAAAAATTCACAACAAAAGAATTTCTTGATTTGTGTTTGACCATCAATCTTTCCGTTTCTCCCGTAAGCACTATTAAGGATGTTGCTTCTCTTGAATTTGTTTCCAAGGAATTACTGAAAACAGTATTGCCGAATGGAAAAGCCGTTTCTCTTTTTCCTTCATCTACAGAAACTGATTTTCTTAAGAACAACAATAATACGTTGTCTTGTGCACCACATCTCGGTGAACAGAACACAAAAATTTTTACAGAAGCGGGATTTACAGAAGCGGAAATTGTAAATATGAAAAATGAAAATGTGATATAATTATGATTCAACGCACTATCAATATATTAAGACCACATGCTTCTCCACATAAAACATGTGTGATGGGTAATGAGGGAATAGCGCGTGCCGCTCTTGAAGCGGGTGTGAATGGAGTATTTGCTTATCCGGGAACTCCTTCAACTGAAATTTCAGAAATTTTCAATCACATTAATAATTTTCAAAACAGCCCTAGCAATCAGGAAAAATATCCTGAACTCACTGTTGATCCTGTCTATTTTGAATTCAGCATCAACGAAAAAATTGCGCTTGAAAAAGCAATTGCATTTTCTATAGGAAACAGAAGTGCACTTTGCGTAATGAAAAATGTTGGAATGAATGTGGCCAGTGATGCATTGATGTCCGTTACATACCAAACGATTGGCGCACCCTTGGTAATTGTCGTTTGTGATGATCCAGGTTGTCACTCCAGCTCGAATGAACAGGATTCCCGCTATTGGGGACCGTTGGCATCTGTGCCGATGTTTAATCCTGCTACTCCTGCCGATGCATTTGAAATGATCAAGGAAGCGTTTGTACTTTCTGGAAAAATAAAATTACCAGTCATCGTTCGTACTACCACGCGCGTTTCTCATACTCGTGGAATTGTGACGTATGGAAATATCAACAACGAAAATCGCATTGCAAACTTTGATCGTTTGCCGGAACACATCAATATTCCTGCACGCACTGCTGCCGCTCACACACGCCTGCTTGATAAATTGAAAACTGAAAGTGTGCTTGCCTTATTGAATCAGAATACCAAAGTTGTTTTAAACAGTAACAAAACAAAACTTGGCATCATCAGTAGTGGTGTTGCAACTTCCTATATTACGGAGCTGCTTCATCAAAATGATTTCACTGAGAAAGTTTGTGTGCTTGACCTTGGGATGATTCACCCATTTCCGGAGAGTGAAGTTTTGGCATTTTTGAAAAAAGGATTTGAGAAAGTATTGGTGCTTGAAGAGCTTGATCCATTACTTGAGAATTGCATTAGGATAATTGCCCAAAAGAATAATTTGAATTTAACCATTTTGGGAAAAGGTTTTTCAGGTTTGCTTTCAACAGGTGAATTTTCCATTGACTTATTGAAAAAAGTGTTGGAAGAATATTTGGAAGTTCCATTCAACAAGAATGAAAATATTCCACTTGACAATTTTGAAAAGTATCTTCAGAATCTTCCACCTCGTCCTCCGGCATTATGTGCAGGTTGTCCACACCGCGCAACATTTTATTTGCTGAAACTTGCGATTCCTCGTGAACAGAGTGAATTGATTTTGTGTGGTGATATCGGTTGCTTTGGTTTGGGCGCATTGCCTCCTTTAAAAATGCTGGATACCATCAATCACATGGGCATGAGTATTTCCATGGCTCAAGGATTGTATGAATCTTTTAATTCTTCCGAAAAAGGTAAAAAAGTTGTCGCTTTGGTTGGAGATGGAACCTTTTTCCATTCTGGACTTTCCGCTTTGGTGAACGCCGTTTATACACGCGCAAATATACTGGTTGTAATATTTGACAACCGCACAACAGGAATGACAGGACATCAAGCTCATCCAGGTGCTTCACGTCTTCCAAAATATCATGAAATAGACATTTATTCCCTTTTGAAAGGATTGGGCATTGAGAAGTTAGAAGTAATCAATCCGTTTGATATTCGTGAAAGTTTCAAGAAACTGAACGGTGCAATGGAGTACACTGGCGTTTCTGTGGTAATAGCAAAAGCACCTTGCATTTTCCTTCCTGATTTTAAGGACAAGATCGACAAGAAAATGCAAATCGTTGTTGATCCGAATCTTTGTAATTCCTGCGCTAACCATGAAGATGTTTCTTTGGCCTGTTCACGTTGTTACGCTCCAAAAAATAATTTATCAAGAGCAAAAGCCAAACTCATTGCGGAAATTTCCATTCCTGGTGATGAACAGCTTTGTCCGGCAAATATTTGCAATCATGGTTTTTTCAATTCCATTTTAGAAGGTGATTACAAATCTGCAGTGGAGATTGTTCGCGATAAAATGTTGTTTGCAAGAACTTGTGGCGCAATTTGTCATCGACCATGTGAACTTTTCTCAAATGAGAATAGTGTTGTGCCAATCAAGAAATTGAAGCATTTGGTTGCTGAAATCGATCAGAATTTCCGCGATTTTTCTATTCCTATGAAAAGGGTGAAAAATGCTGTGAAGAAAAATAAAACAATTGCTGTTGTCGGTGCTGGTCCTGCAGGTTTGAGTGCTGCTTACGATTTGGTTCAAAACGGATATGAGGTGACCATTTTTGAAAAAGAGAATAAGGCTGGTGGAATGGTAACATTTGCAATTCCGGATTTCCGAATGGATAAAACGGGATATGATTACGAAGCCATGCAATTGGAGGAAATGGGAGTGAAATTCCAATTCAATACCTCACTTGGAAAAGAAATCTCATTGGAGAAATTAGCAAAAGAATTCGATTCAGTCATTCTTTCAATCGGAATGAATAAATCGAAAACAATTGATTTGATTGATTCTACAATTCCATCAGCAAAAAGAACAGATGCACTTTCTTTCCTGAAATCTTTTAATCTCAAGGAGGAAATCATCAAACCAGGTTCCACGGTTTTGGTTATTGGTGGTGGTAACAGTGCAATTGATACGGCTCGTTCAGCGAAAAAGTTGAATGTATTGAATAAAATCATTGTTTCCTGTATTGAAACAGAAAGTACAATGCCTGCCTTTGCCGAAGAGGTGAAACATGCCTCCGAAGAGGATATTGAATTCATTCACGATAGTTTTGTTGAGACTTGTTCTGTTGGAAAAGACGGTGAATTGAATGTAGTTCTTCATTCACACGAAAAGAAAACATTCCTGCAAAATATCAAATGTGATTTTATTATCACTGCTATTGGACAAACTACTGATCCAAGTTTATTTGCACAAATTCAAATTGATGAAAATCAAAGAGTGAAAAGTGAAAATTCATTTACTGGATACGAAAATGTATTTGTTGCTGGTGACATCAGTTCAGGAAACAATATGAGTGTGATAGGTGCCATTGCATCAGGAAAGAAAGCAGTTGTCGCTGTTCGGAAATCATTGGAGAATTATAAATATGCTTATGAAGGTGAAATGGCCTTGGAGCGTTTGAATACAAATCCTGCACCAACGCTTCATTTGAGAAAAGCTATTGTTGATGATGACATTCAAGTTGAAATTGAACGATATAATCTTTTTCAGTCGTGTCAGAAGTGCAATCATTGCATTGACAATTTCGGTTGTCCTGCAATGGTGAAAGTGAATGGAAAAGTTCAAATTGATATGTCGCGATGCAATTTATGTGGATTGTGCATTGATGTTTGTCCGAATAATGCAATTCGTTTTGAGGTAATTGAAGAAGAAGAGTTGGAACCAGAAGAAATAATATAAGCATGTTGGTTTGTAAAAAAATATTGATTGCAGGAGTTGGTGGACAAGGAATTGTTTACCTGAGCAATATTATTGTAGAAGCTGCAATGCTTTCAAATATTCCTGTTAGCGTGAGTGAAATTCATGGACTATCCCAACGTGGTGGTGTTGTGACTTCCGGAATTGGATTGGGAGAACACACAACTGGATTTTATGGAACAGCCGGAATTGATTTGTTAATCGGTTTGGAGCCACTTGAAACGCAAAGATGTCTTTCTTATTTGCACAAGAACAGTTGTGTGATTTTTGGTAATTATCGTGTGCAACCTTATTCTGTTAATGCACAAATGGCAGAATATCCGGATATCAATTCCTTTGCGAAATATTTGGGGGAACAATGCAAGGAAGTTGTGTTTATCGAAAAATTCCCAGAAGGAATTGACGCCGTTCTCTTCAATGTTTTCTTATTGGGTAGGGCAACGCGAATGAAGGATTTTCCATTTGAAGCAAATAAAATTGAGGAAGCAATTATCAATACGGTTACAGCTTACCATAAGGAAAAAACAGTGAAGGCTTTTAAGCTCGGTGTGGAATTTGAATTGAAAAAGCAATCAGCATAAAATAGGTTATGAAAAAGCAATTGAAAAAAAACAAACCAAAAATCGAAGTGCTTCATGAAATCTCTTTCACTTTGAACGAGAAACAGGTTTCATGCAAAATAAAAGCATCCACGATTTTGCTTGATTTGATTCGTGATGTGTTTGAATTGAAAGGCACAAAACCTGGTTGTCACGAAGGGGAATGTGGCGCTTGTACAGTTTTGGTAAATGATGCACCAGTCAATTCCTGTTTGTTTCTCGCCGTGAATGCGAATGGGAAAAATATTACAACGATTGAAGGCTTGACAAATCATGACGGATCGCTTCATCCAGTTCAGGAATCATTGGTAAATAATGGGGCTGTACAATGTGGTTTTTGTACTTCAGGAATGGCCATGTCAATAAAAGCGATGGTGAATCATTTTGAAAATTCACATCATGTTCCTGGAGAAATCAGAAATGACTTTCCAACAAGAGATGAAATAAAGAAATTTCTGGAGGGAAATTTATGCAGATGCACCGGCTACGTGAAAATTGTTGACGCAGCAGAAAAATTATTCGCAAAAGAAGAATTTTAGAATGAAAAAGGAACTTAAAGTAATCGGAAAACCAATTCCCAAGCACGATGCGAATATTCGCGCGACAGGGAAAGCGGTATATGGGCACGACATTGTAATGCCTGATATGTTGTATGGTGCAATTTTGCGTACTGAACATCCGTCCGCAATAATTGAATCCATAGATGTTTCTGAAGCAAAAAAACTTGCTGGTGTTCATTGCGTAATTACAGCTGAAGATGTAGATGTGAATAATATTGGTTACAAACGCGATCATCCAATTTTGAAAACGGGTGAAGCGAATTGTACACGTGATGAAATTGCCGCTGTTGCTGCCGATACAAAAGAGATTGCACAACAGGCATTGAAGCTAATAAAAGTAAAATATAAAGTTCGGAAGGGAATTTATGATGTGCAAGAGGCATTGAAAAAAAGTGCACCACAAATAAATAAATTCATCAGTGGAAAATTTGAAAATAAAAACACTGCTGAAATATTCCATTACGAACACGGAAATCTAGAAGAAGAAAAAAAGAGAAGCAAGCACATTGTAACAAGAAAGTTCACACTGCCACGCATGACACATGCTTGTATGGCTACAAGTAACATTACAGCGAGTTTCAATCTCATTGACAAAAAATTATTGCTGTATAGTTCAACGCAAGTTCCATTCCTGTATCAACGCGATATGGCGCATGCATTGAAAATGAATCCATCCGACATTCGTGTTATTCAACCAGTTATTGGCGGCGGATTCGGTAGTAAGTTGGACATGCATCCATTTGAACCAATTTGCGCACTGCTTTCCATTAAGACCGGTAAACCAGTTCAGATTCTCTATACACGCGAAGAGGAATTTATCGCTTCACCGATTCGACAGCCAATGGAAATTGAATTGACGGCTGGTGTTGATAAGGCTGGGAATTTTACATTCCGGGAAATTAATATTGTGAAAGACAATGGTGCGTATACTTCATGGGGAGCAACAACTCCCTTCGTAATCATGCAAGCGTTTTCTTCCTTGTATAAAGTGAATGCCGTCAAGTTTGATGCGATGGCCGTTTATACAAATAATGTTTTTGCAGGATCTTTCAGAGGTTATGGAAATCCTCAGGCCACTTTTGCATTGGAGCGAGTAATCGATTTGCTTGCCGATGAGTTGGGAATAGACAAAGCGGAAATTCGTTTGCAGAATGCCAATCGAAAAGGTGAAACTACTGGGCAAGGATTGCATTTTGAAACTTGTGGATTAGTTGAATGTTTGGAAAATGTAATTTCAAAAAGTCATTACAACAAAAAGAAATCGATAAACAAAGAAGGAAGGTTCAAGAAGGGAATAGGTCTTGCTTCCATGTTGCACGTTGGAGGCGGCGCGAAAATTTATCGTTCGGATGGTTGCGGTACAATTTTAAAAATTGATCCTTATGGATACTGTACAATCATTACAGGGTCCAATGAAATTGGCCAAGGCTCTGAAACAGTTCTTGCGATGATTGCTTCGGAAGAATTGGGAATTGAATTGAAAAAAATAAAAGTCATCAACACCGACACCGATGTAAAACCATGGGATGTGGGAGTACACGCTTCACGCACAAGTTTTGTTGCTGGAAATTCTTTGCTCGGTGCAATTAAAATCTTGAAAGAGAAGTTGAATAAAAAGGCGTCTGCACTTCTTAAGTCAGGCGATTCCGAATTTGAATATTCCGATAACAAAATCATTTCAGTGAAATCAAATGATAGTATTGCTTTGGATAAAGTGGTTCGCGAAATGCATTTTTCTGAACCGAATGAACTGGCAATAGCTGACTATTTTTATGAGCCATCCAGTAAATTTCAGGATAAGGATTTCAAGGGAAATGTTTCAGGTACTTATGCATTCGCTTCTCAAGCTATTGAAGTGGAAGTTGACACCTATACGGGAAATGTAAAAGTGTTGGATGTTTATGTGGCGCAAGATGTGGGAAGAGTTTTGAATCCACTTTTGTTGGATGGACAAATTGAAGGCGGAATTTTGCAAGGCGTTGGTTATGCATTGACCGAAGAATTATTAATGCATGAGGGAAAAATTCTGAATCCGAATTTTCACAATTATAAAATGTTGACAGCTTCGGATATTCCAAACATTCATTTTTCCCCTGTTGAAACATTCGACAAAGAAGGGCCATATGGTGCAAAAGGCGTTGGTGAAGCGCCGTTGATTCCAACAGCAGCTGCCATTGCAAATGCAATATGTAATGCACTTGATTTGGAGTTTTTGGATTTGCCAATTACACCCGAAAAAGTTTTAAAAGCAATATCCTTAAGAAACACAAAAAATAATTCTAAGATTAATTCCCATTCTTTATGAGACCATCCGACACAGTAGGCAATACTCCGCTATTAAAAATCAGCGATAAGCTATATGCAAAATTTGAAACGTATAATCCAAGTGGCAGCATTAAGGATAGGATTGCAACGTATATTATTAATGCTGCTGAAAAAAACAATCTCATAAAAAAAGGAGATACAATTGTTGAAGCGACGAGTGGAAATACTGGAATAGCTTTTTCATTTATTGGAGCAGAGCGAGGCTACAATGTGAAAATTATTATGCCGCGAAACATGAGTGAAGAGCGGAAACAAATGATGCGTTTGTTCGGAGCGGAAATCATTGAAGTTGCTGATGGCGATTTTGATGGTGCAATTGCATTGCGTAATGAATTGGCTGAGAAAAATGGGTGGTTTAATACCAATCAATTTCATAATGCCTTGAATATTGAGTGTCATGAAAAAACAACTGGAATTGAAGTTTTAAGTCAAACAAAGAATATTGGAGAAATTTCTGCCATTGTGTTGGGAACTGGAACAGGTGGAACAATAATGGGTTTGAGAAAAGCATTGATCAATGTTTATCCACAAATGAAAGTGGTTGCATGTGAACCTGCCGAATCACCTGTGATGAGTGGAGGAGAGCACGGTCTTCATGGTATTCAAGGGATTGGTGATGGAAGTAAATTTCTCGTTGATTTAAATGTTTTGGATGATATTGTATTGATAAAAACGGAAGAGGCAAAAGAAAGGGCAAGAAGGTTAGTGAAAGAAAATGGAATTTTTGTAGGATTCAGTTCTGGAGCAAATGTTCTTGCTGCTGAAAGGTGGATTGAAAAAAATAATCCTGAAGGAATTGTTGTCACTGTTTTGTCTGATCGAGCTGAAAGATATTTAAGTATTTTTTAATAACATTTCTGTACATGGAATTCAATATTGTAAATCCTAAAACAAAGTCAGAATTGCTTGGTGCAATTAGGAAGGAAAATCATTTCCGCTTCGGTGCAGGCTGCACGGATTTGTTGATGGAATTAAAAAAGAAACCGGAAAAGGATTTGACAGTCATCAATCTTTCTTTTGTGAAAGATCCTCTTTTCACGGGAATAAAAAAATCCGCGAAAGGTCTGCGATTCGGGGCTATGTTTACCGCACACAAAATTGTGGTGAATGAGGAAATAAAGAATAAATATCATGTGCTACATGAGGCCGCATTTAACCTTGCCTCCACACAGATTAGACAAGTGGCAACATTGGGAGGTAATTTATGTACAGCATCTCCTTCAGGTGATATGGCTTGTGCTTTGGTTGCCCTTCAGGCAGAATGTGAATTAATGAATACTTCTGGAAAAAGCAGAATGGTTCCTATTAATGATTTTTTAATTGGGGTTAGAAAAACAGCGCTCAAAAAAAATGAAGTGTTGTTTGGTGTTGCTGTTCCTGCAAACAAAAAAACAACAACTAACATTCATTCTGGTTTTATCAAAATTGGAACAAGGCGGTCAATGGAATGTTCGGTGGTTTCTCTTTCTTATCATGTTCAATTGGATAAAAATGGAATTATTATTCAGGCAGGTATTGCCATTGGAGCATCGGCTCCGACAATTCGGTTTGCAGAATCCGCCTGCGAATTTTTGATTGGAAAAAAATTAAAAACAATTTCTCAGGAAGAAAAGGAAAGATTTGCGGACAAGGTTTTGTCTTACGCATCACCCATTACTGATATTCGTGCAACCGCATGGTATCGGAAGGAAGTATTGTACAATATCAGCAAAAGCATTCTCGAATGAGTGAAGCAAAAATAATAAGGCTGGCTGCCAATGAGAATTGCTACGGTTGTTCTCCTTTTGCAATGGATGCTGTTCAGAAAAACCTGGAGAATATCCATTTGTATCCGGAAGTAAATCCTGTTGTATTAAAAGACAAGCTGGCTGAGAGTTTTGGCGTGAATTCAAAAAACATTGTTGTAGGTGCAGGTTCAGTTCGAATCATTGATGGATTGATTCAGACATTTGTTGGTGCTGAAGAAGAAGTGTTGACGTTTGAAAAAAGTTTTATTGCATACGGACAATTAGCTGGTTTTCACAATCGAAAATGTCAATTTGCTCCCTTGACTGAATTTAGATGTAATCCTGAAAATATCTTTCCATTAATTAACGAAAAAACAAAACTGATTTTTATTGCCAATCCAAATAATCCAACAGGCACAATAATTTCTCATGCTGAATTGGAAAATCTTCTTGGTAAAATTTCCAAGAATATAATTGTTGCAATTGATGAAGCCTATGGAGAATATGTAAATGATTCTGCTTTTCCGAATTCAATTGCCTTGCAAAAAAAATATCCCAACCTTGTTATTCTGCATTCCTTTTCGAAAATATATGGATTAGCAGGATTGCGGATTGGCTTTGCGATTATGGATGAGGAAAAAGCCGCAAGCATGTCGCGAGGTCAAATTCCGTATTCATTGAGTCCAATATCAGTGAATGCTGCACTTGCAGCGTTGAATGATCAAGCCTTCATATTAAAATCGGCAAAAGATAATGCTGAACAGCGAACTATTTTGTTCAATGAATTAAATAAACTTGGATATAATGTTGTTGCTTCACAATCCAATTTCATATACATGTGGTTCGGAACGGATGATGAAAAGAAAATGGTTTACGACAAACTTTTCAGAAACGGAATCATCATTTGCGACATGAAAATATTTGGCCAAGAGAAAGCATTGAGAATTAGTATTGGTGATGCAAAGGCAAATGCCATGATAATTCAGTGTTTGGGGTAAAAAAAAGAATTATTGCCGCAATTTTGCAGATGTTGCAGAACAAGCTATATTTGCAACCCCAAAAGGGAATTTCGGGAGCTTAGCTCAGCTGGTTCAGAGCACCTGCCTTACAAGCAGGGGGTCATAGGTTCGAACCCTATAGCTCCCACCAATGAAAACCCTGTTAATACATTGTATTGACAGGGTTTGTTGTTTTTAGCTAAGACTTCCTTCAAATTGCTTCTGCAACTATAAAAGTGGATCCGCCCACAAATACCAAATCCCCACGCAATGCCCCTGTTTGGGCAGCTTTCAAGGCAATTTTTACAGATGGGTAAACATTCCCCTCCAAACCGAATTTCATTGCAATCGCGGCCAATTCCATTGCATTCAGTGCACGGGGTAAATTTGCCTTACAGAAATAATAAGTTGCTTTTTTGGGTAAATGTTGCAGTACAATTCCAGGATCCTTGTCGTTCACCACTCCAAATACAATATGAAGATTTTTGTGTGGTGTCTTTTTTATTTGTGAAACCACTTCAATAATTCCAGCTTCATTGTGTCCCGTGTCAACAATTGTCAAGGGATTTTTTGAAATCATTTGCCAACGTCCTTGCAATCCTGTGAGTGTAGAAACTTTTGCAAATCCCTTTCGAATTGCTTTTTCCTTGATGATAAATCCCGATTCTCGTAAAACGTCAATGGCGGAAAGAACTGTGGCGATATTTTTTCGCTGATAAAATCCAGGTAGTTGGCAATGCAGATTTTTTAAAACAATATTTTTTCCAGCTTTCACATTCCCAATTAGCATTGGAGGAAATGTTTTTGTCTGATGAAATTTATTCAATTGAAATTCCTCATCAGCAAATCGCAAAGGTGATTTTTCTTTTTTCGCTTTCTTTTCAAAAACGGATTTCACGTCTTCTTGCGTTTCTCCTATGACAACCGGAATTTTATTTTTAATGATTCCCGCTTTTTCTGTTGCAATTTGTTTCACTTTTTTCCCCAACAAATTCATGTGATCACGACTGATATTCGTAATCACGGAAACGAGAGGATTCAAAACATTCGTAGAATCCAATCTTCCTCCCAAACCTGTTTCAATAATCGCGATGTCCACTTTTTCATTGGCGAAATAGTCAAATGCTAAGCCAACAGTCCATTCAAAAAAGGAGGGTTGAACTTTTGTAAATAATTTTTTGTGAGCTTCCACAAAATCCACCACGCGTTTTTGGGGAATCATTTTTCCGTTGATGCGAATGCGTTCGCGAAAATCTTTCAGATGTGGGGATGTGTACAATCCTGTTTTGTATCCTGCTTCTTGCAATACCGCAGCGAGTAGGTGAGAAGTAGAACCTTTCCCATTCGTTCCTGCAATATGAACAGACCTGAATTTATTTTCAGGATTGTTTAAAGCATTGCAAATTTTTATGGTGTTGGAAAGATCAGGCTTGTAAGCTGCCGGACCCACACGATGAAACATGGGCAAACAACTGTAGAGATATTCGAGTGTTTGCGTGTAATTCATCTTTGAGAATATTGAGAGGGTAATTGGTAGAAATTTCTGAACACAAAAATAGCAGAATCAAAAGTTTAATCTCTTGAATCTGCTATTTTGTTTTTAGAAATAAATTCTTTTTTATTTCAGTGTGAAATAAATATCAATAGGAAGCAAAAGAATTTCAGGGCCTGAAGCATCAACATCAAACGCGATTTTGTAAGCTGATTGTGTTGCAGTCGAACGAAGAACGGAATTCAAAGTTGTTGTTCCATTCGGATTTACTTCAGTCTTAATAACTTTTCCAGTGCGATCAACATAAACATTCACAACAACTTTTCCCTCTTCCTGAGTTGGATTTATGATATCAGGTTTTGATAACATGTGACGAACACGATGAGCATTGCCTGTGGGGCTGTTCCCATTTTCTCCGCCAGGTCCACCAACACCAGGGTCACCTTTTCCTGGTCCTTGATCACTTCCACTTCCATTTCCCAAACCGCCTGTGTAGGGATCACCTTTTCCATCACCACCAATATTGATCGAAGCTTTTCCTTTGTTCTTATTAAAATTTGCAATGGCGGCCAGCATTTCCGGACTAGCAGTTGGAGTTGTAGCCGTTCCTGTGTGATTCGAATTGGATGCAACATTATTTGTTGAATTCGCATCAGTTACATTTCCATTGTCGGTAGGATTTTTCGGAGTAGGATTTGCTGCATCTGAAGGATTTTGCATTCCAGGTAAACCGGTATTTCCATTTGAACCACCACCTTGTGTTTCCGCATCTCCGCCCGTTCCAAGATTCAAACCAATTTCAAGTGTCATTACTTCCGGATCTGGAGGAATGGCTGGAATGGGTGTGATGATTTTTATCAAGAATAAAATGAGAAAGAGAAGAATTGTAATTGCAACAGTTACAATCCATGAAATGATGCGTGCTTGACGTTCATCCCGATTCTCGTCGATGGGCATTGCCAATGTCGTTACCATTTTATTTAGTGGTTTTAGCCGAGAGTACCATCTTCAGATTGAGTTTACTTCCAATTTGCATAATGTCGGCAAGATCCTGAATGGAAAGTGATTTATCCAGAACCAAAGTCACATTATTGTTTTGCTTGGCTTTTGATTCCGCCATCAAAACAGGTTCAATCTGGTCAATGGTGATCGGGAGTCCGTTTACAAAATAATTGTGATTCGCATCTACTTGCAACAAGATCTGTTTTGCTTGAACCTGTTGAACACTTTTTGAACTTGGCAATTCAAGCTTGATGGAATTTCTATTCGCCATCGTTGAAAGAATGATGAAGAATAACAGCAAGAAGAACATGATATCGTTCAACGAATCTGTAAAGACTTCTGCACCTTCTTTTTGTTTACGTCTGAGTTGCATGGTTGACAATGTGTTAATATAAAACGCAGAATGATTACAATTATTATTTACCTGGCTCGTTAATCACATCGAGAAATTCCAAACTGTTGCGTTCAATTTTTTTCGAAAGATTATCCACCATCGTATTCAGGAAGTGATACATCATGAAGGCAAGAACACCTACGCTCAATCCAGCAGCGGATGAAAACATTTTCAAATAAAGTCCATGAGAAATATTTTGAATGCTCACTTCTCCACCTGAATTGGCAATATCACGGAAGATCACAATTACTCCGAAAATTGTTCCGATGAAACCAAGCATGGGTGCAATCCGTGCAATGAGGCTAATGAAATGAAGATTTTTTTCAGCGCGCGCAATTTCGAGTCGACCTGTTGTTTCCATCGCTTCAGAAATTTCTCGTGTTGGTTTTCCCAATCGTGAAATTCCTTTTTCAATCACGCGTGCAACAGGAGTGTTTTGTGAACGACACAATTCACGTGCAGAATCAACTTTCCCATTCAAAATATAATCCTTGATGTTGTGAGAAAAATTCCGATCAACTTTTCCTGCTTTTGAAATGACCACCAATCGCTCAATGGTAAAATAAATTGCGATCAACAGAAAAACAACCATTGGTATCATTACCCAGCCACCTTCAGTCAACATTTTAAAAGGTGTTGTTACATCTTGTGTTGGCCCGGTTGGTGCAATTGCTCCAGTTGGAGAAACAATTCCCGTTGCTTGATGAAGTGAATCAGCAGCAACATTTGGTACTTGAAGAAGAATGGAGTGAAACATAATTTCGTTTGGGTTTGCTAATAGAACGGAAACAATCACACGAAATTATCTTAAAGCAAAGGCCCCCGGAATAAGCCCTGAGCCGATTTTCAACATCGACGTGTTCATTCACGGAGGCCTTTTGATTCTGCTCTTGCAAGCAAAACCACGTTGCGCAACGATCTTTAGCATGTGACGAGGGACGAGGGACAGGGGACAAGTGATGATTGATTTTCCAAAATAGGCATTGAATTACCAACCGTTAACAGTGAAAATATTTCCCCGTCCCTTCGCCGCACGTCTCCCGTCTCTTGTCCCTTTCCTAGTGAAGTCTAAACCGAACGGGTTTGCGATAAATATATTCTACATTTTTGTCTGCGTCTTTCACTGGAATCCACTTGGGCATAAGATTGGCCACTCGTAAAACTTCCCTGTCAAGCCAAGGATGCGCACTCTTTGCAATTTTTATGTCCCGAATTTCACCTTTGAAATTGACGATGAACGATAACCAAACTGTTCCTTCAATATTTCCTTCTCGAGCCATATCCGGATACTTCACATTGTTCACGAAAAATGCATCAATGCCTGGATCGAGAGGAGCTTTTTTGGGATCCCATGTTTCTGAAACAATTGGTGTTTTTGTTTTTCCTGTATCACAATCTGTACAGGGATTTGGATTTCCATTTACAGGACCTGTTCCACCAACAACGCCTTTTGGACTTGTAGCTGTTGTATCAAGCAGACTTCGGGTTTTAACGGAGTCTTTCGTGATAGAAACATTGTTAAGATCCGGATGATCTGGTCCTTTTGCAGGTGGCGATACTGGAGGTTTGACAATAGGATCCACCTTTTTGATTTTGTTTGGATCCTCTATGTGTATAGGAATAATCCTGATCACCGAATCTGTTTTCGGAATTCCTGCAGCAACGGCTTTTGGAATATTCACAACATATAGAAACAATGCGGATGAAAAAATTGAAACGGCAATCAATACAGAGAGCCAAACATTTTTCCGATAGCGTTTACGGATTTGATAGGCACCGTAATTCTTGTGCCTGTTTTCAAAGACAAGTTCATTGAAACTTGCGTTGAGCACCATGTTAGTGTCCATGCGATTTGGTTTTTAGTTCCGAAATAATCGGAGCGGGTTAGTGAAAAAATCTGTTTACTTGTTTTTCTCTGCAGAAAAAAACAACCTGCGAAATACATGGGGAATGTATTGTTCGTCCGAGTGGAGGAATGTGGGGAATGGGAAGCCCTCGGAATTTATTCAGCAAATGCAGGAGTAAATTTTCAGATCATGTTTGGGATGGATGTTGTTTCTAATTGTATAACGCAACGTTAAGAAGTAAGTTCCACGTAGGAAACACTTGCTTTGTATGTGGCGAGGATGATGTTGTAAGTGGAAATAATTTGAAGAATAAAAAATTTGAAATTTAATTATGAATTCTTGTAGAAAAAAAAGTCTCCAATAGAATTATGGAATCCATGTCTAAATTGAATCTTGGATTTTTTCGCGTGAGGGATAGAAGAGGAAAGCCCGGAAGACGTGGTGTAGGGTTTTCAAACCTGACACTGCGGCTGAGGACTTGGAACGGATAGCCCGACCCGACGCAGGAGGGACACGCCCTAAAAAAATGCGGTAGGAAAAAGAGCGGCAGGATGCAGTTGAAAAATAGTTTCAGTCGGTGTTATGCAATCGGCAGTCAAAATATTTTTCCATGCGGATTTCTTGGAACAATTTTCAATTTTTGTCAGACTGAGTGTTTTTGCCAAAGACAAATTTGTAGAAAACACGAAATGTTTGGTTGGCAAAAATGTATCGAAGGCTAAAGAAGTTGTTTCAGAGCAATTCGAAAAGCTGCTTTTGCAATATGTGTTTTGCCAGGATTGGCAGCGTGCGTTTTTTCGAGTGCTTTTTTAATGATGACTGAAACGTCATTAAAAATTGCCTCATCAGTTAACACAGCATCTTCCTGCATGAGATAGGCAAATACTCTAGCCATTCCACAATTGGCAATAAAATCAGGAATCAAACTCACGCGCTCATCTGCATATTCACCGATTGGCCCAAAAAATATTTCTTTATCTGCAAAAGGAACATTGGCGCCACATGCGATCACTTCGAGTCCGTTTTCAATCATTATATCCAATTGTTCTCTGGTAACAAGGCGTGAAGCAGCAGCAGGAATAAAAATTTCTGCGCCACATGACCACACCAGTTTTTTTGTGTCTTCAACCGAGAGCAAATTATCTGCAACAAGTTTATTTGCTTTTTTATCGTTAAATAATTTTGTCACTTCTGCAAAAGAAAATCCTTTTGCATTCATGAGTCCACCTTCACGATCAATGATTCCAGTAATGAGCGCACCCATTTGTGACAAATAATAAGCAGCGGAAGAAGCAACATTTCCCCAACCCTGAATAATCACACGTTTGCCTTTTACATCTCCACCCCAAATGTCATAATTGTGTTTCACCGATTCGGCAACGCCATAACCGGTAATCATATCAGCGACAGTCAACCCTTCAACAGGCACATAATTCTTGTCCACCACTTTTTTGACAACACCTTCTCGCAGTTGCTCAATGCGTTTGGAGGCAATGGCATCGCCAGCGCCAAAATGTCCGCGCACAACACCTTCCTGTGGATGCAACAATCCGTATTGTTGGGTAATGGCAATTACATCATGAATTTCGTCAACGTTCAAATCGCCGCCAGTTCCGTAATAATTTTTGAGCAAGGGCATTACTGCTTTGAACCATCTTTCCAAAACGCCTTTTCGACGAGGATCAGCAGGATCGAAATTAATACCTGATTTTGCTCCACCAATTGGAGGACCAGCAACAGTAAATTTCACTTCCATTGTTTTTGCAAGTGACTCCACTTCACGACGATCAAGTCCTTTTCGCATACGCGTCCCACCACCAGCAGCACCTCCTCGCAATGAGTTAATGACAATCCAACCTTCGGCATCTGTTTCAGAATCTTTCCATTCAAAAACAATTTCAGGTTTTTTATTTTCGTAAGTTGCGAGTAATTCTTTCATTCTTCAAAAGGATTTAGGCGGCTAAAGTACGAAATGAATCTTTTTAAATCAGGGCTGAAATATTTTTGGGCAAAAAAATATTTTTGTTGTATTTATTGCAAACCAAAAAACCTTTCTAACTTTACGATATAAGATTCATTACACTGTGAAAAAACAAAACAAGCTGCCGAAAGAAACCAAAACTGCTATTAGCGGTGAGGGTATCGTTGAAAAAAAATCGAAGAAGAAAAGTTTCGATGAAGACGAGGAGGATGTACCTGCTGAAGAAGCTGAAGAGGACGATGATGTTCCTGAGGATGATTTCGAAAAATCGGAGGAAGATGATGATGCTGATGAGGTGGATGACAAAAAAATCAAACTCGAAGAAATTGATATTGATAACCTCGACAGCGATGATGATGAGGAACCATTTTTCGAAGAAGACAATTTCTAGACTTCGATACATCTCGTCAGAATAATTTTTGTTTTTCAAATAAGCTTTTCCCCTGACACGATACGCAGTCTGACAAAAAAACAGAATAGAAAAAATGAAAATCCGATCTTTTTGATCGGATTTTTTTATTTCTTTCTAGTTGAATCTTTTGAGAAATCAGTACAGAAACTTGAATTTTTAGTAAAAAATTATTCCTCCGCTGCTGTCTCTTTTCGCCCCCGTTACACTCGCCAAGGTGTTGATCTGATTGTTCCATCTTAGTAAACCTAAAAATCCGAAAATCAAAGCCTCCTTGAAATCGATTGTTTTGGAATCAGGAACAACAATTTCGGATTTGCATTTTTCCCTCAATAATTGAAGAAAAAAAGTATTGTGCGTCCCACCGCCCGTGACAAATAATTTACCGTTTTTACCAATGGAATTCGAAATTTGTTCAACTGCGTGTTCGGTAAAAGTTCGCAGTAAATCTTGTGTTTTTTCTTTTTCTGAAAGCAAAGGGAAAATTGTCAACTCTACCCATTCACGACCAAGAGATTTAGGAGCTGGTTTTTTAAAGTAGGCGAGGGCATTTAGTTGTTCTAGAATTTTAGGAATGATTTTCCCTGATGCAGATATTTGGCCACCCTCATCATAGGGCTTACCCAATCTTTTTGTCAAATAATTCAAAACATAATTCACTGCACAAATGTCAAATGCAATTCTTTTTCCATTTTCCTCAAATGAAATGTTTGCAAATCCCCCAAGGTTTAAACAATAATCGTAATCACTGAAAAGGAGTGCATCACCAATGGGAACCAGTGGCGCGCCTTGACCACCGAGCGCCACATCAAGCGAACGGAAATCGCAAACAACAGGAATTTCACAAGCAGCAGAAAGTGCAGCTCCCGATCCCAATTGAAAAGTGAATCCAAATTGCGGTTGATGAAAAATGGTGTGTCCGTGTGATGCTACAAAAAGAGGTTTTTCTGATTTGTGTTTTTTCAGAAATGCAATAACACATTCACCAAGATATTTTCCGTATTCTGAATGCAGTTGAAGCAATTCCTTTCCGGAAGTCTTTTCCGCAGCAATCAATTTTTCAATCCATTCGGCAGAGTATTCCACAGTCTGTGCAAATTCAATTTCATAGCGAAAATGATCTTCCTCATTAATATACCGAGCAAGGCAAATGTCCAGTCCATCGAGCGATGTTCCTGACATAAGTCCAATAACACGAGTTTCTGAAATCTTTATCATACTATTGAGTACGAATTACGAATAAAAAACCGAATCTACGAACTACAAATTACGGCCAATTAAATTCTCATTCGCAGATTTGTAAAAATTCGCAATTCATACTCAATTTGAATAGCATTTTGCCTGTTAAACATTATATTTGCCGCCATGGAAACTAACACATTACACAACGTTTCTCAAGGTCTCAATTTCGAACTTTCGGAGGAACATTTGATGATTCAAAAAGCTGCACGCGATTTTGCGCAGAATGAATTAAAACCCGGCGTTATTGACCGCGACGAAAATCAGAAATTCCCGAAAGAGCAAATCAAGATGATGGCTGAACTCGGATTTTTAGGAATGATGGTCGATCCGAAATATGGTGGTGGTGGAATGGATACAATTTCATATGTATTGGCGATGGAAGAAATTTCCAAAGTAGATGCTTCCTGTTCTGTGGTAATGTCTGTAAACAATTCACTCGTTTGTTGGGGATTGCAAACATTCGGTACTGAAGAGCAAAAACAAAAATATTTGGTTCCACTTGCAAAAGGAGAAATCATTGGAGCGTTTTGTTTGTCTGAACCAGAAGCTGGTTCTGATGCAACTTCACAACGTACCACCGCAATTGATAAAGGCGATCATTATTTATTGAACGGAACAAAAAACTGGATTACAAACGGAAGTAGCGCTTCAGTTTATTTGGTCATTGCACAAACGCATGTTGAAAAGGGTCACAAAGGAATCAATGCATTCATTATAGAAAAAGGAATGCCTGGTTTTGTTGTCGGACCGAAAGAAAATAAAATGGGAATTCGCGGAAGTGACACACATTCATTGATGTTCACCGATGTGAAAGTTCCAAAAGAAAATAGAATTGGTGAAGACGGATTCGGATTCAAGTTCGCAATGAAAACATTGACTGGCGGAAGAATCGGTATCGCATCACAAGCATTGGGAATTGCATCAGGCGCATACGAACTTGCACTTGCTTATTCTAAAGAAAGAAAAGCATTTGGAAAACCAATTCACGAACACCAATCAGTCGCTTTCAAATTGGCTGATATGGCAACTGAAATCGAAGCTGCGCGTTTGCTTTGTTTGAAAGCCGCTTGGCACAAAGACATGCACATGGATTACGGATTGTCGAGCGCAATGGCAAAACTTTTCGCATCCCGCGTTGCCATGTGGGTAACAACTGAAGCAGTTCAAATTCACGGCGGTTACGGTTACGTAAAAGAATATCACGTAGAGCGTTTAATGCGCGACGCAAAAATTACACAGATTTATGAAGGCACAAGTGAAGTTCAGAAAATCGTTATTTCAAGAAGTGTATTGGGATAATTATCGGCCTTCGATACACTCCTGCGTCACTACTCAGTCTGACAATTTGTAATTATAAAAGGTTGGTCATAATTGATCGACCTTTTTTTATGAATAATTTTCTCTGTGCCTCCCGAGGCTTCGGGAGTGTGTCTCCGTGTTTTTTTTGGAGCGCAACAATTGGTAATCTGTAATCTGATAAATTGTAATTTTTCACTAGCACATTAGCACATTAGCACATTGTTCCATCTTCATTCCCCTAGAACCTTTTATTAAAATCAATGAATTCTCCGGCAAATTATTCTTCATCCATTCCGCAGCCGATTTTGAATCCGAAAATTTAATGGAGTTGAATCGGTATTTCGTTTTTGAAAACAATTCTCCAACAAGCACAACTGTCGAGTCAGGAATCAATTCTCCAATGAGATTTACAATGTATTGATGTTCCTTCTGACTCGTTTCCCCCAATTCAAACATGTCGCCAAGAACAAGCATTTTTTTTGCGCCTTTCATTTTGGAAATGTTTTCAATCGCCGCACGCATGCTTGAAGGATTTGCATTGTATGCATCCAGTAACAATGTATTCGTTCCACACTTCACCACTTGCGAACGATTGTTGTCGGGCGAGTACGAAGCAATTGCGTCATCAATTTCCTCCACATCAATTTTGAAATAATATCCAGTTGCACACGCCGCAATCAAATTCGAAAGGTTATAATTTCCCACCATCTGTGTCTGCACTTCATGATTTGAAATTTCTTTTGTCTGCCACGCAAATCGCACAAATGGATCGGACGCAATTAATTTTCCTTTCACTTCTGCATTTTCATTTGTTCCGTAAGAAATATGTTTCAATGATTTTGCGCGCTCCACAATTCTTTCATCATCCGAAAAAACCAATGCTGTTCCTCCGCGCTTTTCGAGTGCAACAAAAAGTTCCATTTTCCCAATGAAAACTCCTTCCGGTCCACCGAATCCTTCCAAATGCGCAAGTCCTATATTCGTAATCAATCCGAAATCTGGCTCTGCAATTGAACACAACAATTCAATTTCTTTCTGGTGATTCGCGCCCATTTCAATCACCGCCATTTCATGTTCATCCGTGAGTTGAAGTAAAGTCAACGGAACACCAATATGATTGTTCAGATTTCCCTGCGTAAAAAGTGTTTTGAATTTTTTGGAAAGTACACGCGCAAGCAATTCCTTCGTTGTTGTTTTTCCGTTGCTTCCTGTCAAGGCAAAAACACGCAATTTCTTTTGCCCCAAAATTTGTCGGTGATACCGTGCAAGATTTTGTAAAGCACTCAGCACATCATCAACAAGAAAATATTTTTCATTGCGTACAAATTCCTTTTCATCTACAACCGCAAATGCTGCTCCTTTTGATAAGGCCTCTTCGGCAAATAGATTTCCATTGAAATTTCCACCCTTCAATGCAAAGTAGATGCTTCCAGGAATGACATTCCGTGTGTCCGTGCAAACTTGTGGATGCCGGAGGAAAAGTTGATAAAGTTTTTCAGTTGAGGAATTAATCATATTGCGTGCTACGAAGCTTTAAGAATAGTAGCAAAAAAAGACGCTCTAAGTTAGAAACCTAGAGCGTCGAATATTTGTGATTCACAAATTATTTTCCACCAAGGCCAACTGGACTTCCTACTCGATCCATCGCACAACGGAATCCGAGGTAAGCAGTAGCTTGATTTTGATCTAGGAATCTACGAGTTCCAGGTACCATCCAGTAAGCACGGTCATGCCATGAGCCACCTTTGAAAACGTGGGCTTTGTCATTTATTAGAGAGGTAATTCCAAACTCATACATCAGTTTGTTGGCATTAACACCAGCAGGGTCTCCAAAGTATACGGATGATTGTCCATCGCCATCATTGTAGTTGATGTTATCAGCGTATTTGTAATTACGACGTTTGTCAAGTTTGTCTTCTTTGTATGCTATGTTCACTTGACGGTAACGAATCGCACCTGGAATTGAAACGATATTGCTGTCTTTGTCATATCGAACAGAATCCTCAACCGCATAAGTTCCTGGAGTCAAAGAATCTTCCAATTGTGTCTGGAAAACGTTTCCACGGAATGAGCGGAAATCATCATCATCAGTTTCACTCAAAGGACGATAAACATCAAGTACCCACTCAGAAACGTTACCTGCCATGTTGTATAAACCATAGTCGTTTGGCCAATAAGAATAAACAGGAGATGTAATGTCAGCGGCGTCATTCAACATTCCTGCGGTACCCATGTTGTCACCATTAGAACGCTTGAAGTTGGCTTGCATTTGACCAATGTATTCTTCGTTTGGATTACGAACAGCATGACCATTCCAAGGATATAGACGGCGGTCTGTGATACGCTCACCAATTGTATTTCCGATTAAACCATATGCAGCATATTCCCATTCCGCTTCTGTTGGAAGACGGTATTTCGGAAGCAGAATTCCATCTTCCATACGAACCATACGATCTTCAGGACCAGTAGGATTTAAGCTTGGAATATTTTGAACCACGTTTCCTACATAAGGATTGTTAGCTTTTGTACCAGCCAGATAATGGTCAGTATTAAAAGTTGCTTCGTTTACTTGATCAGGTGCGAAATCAAGGACACCTTCACGAATAAGAATGAATTCATTTACGCGATCAGAGCGCCAGCTACAGAAATTGTTTGCTTGCAACCAGTTGACTCCAACAACAGGATAATCCCTGAACGAAGGGTGACGCAGGTAATACAGTACATACGGTTCATTGTAGGCAAGTTTCTCACGCCAAACTAGGGTGTCAGGTAAGGCACCTGTGTAAATTTCAGGATAGTCAGCCTGGAAAACACGGTCGGTCCAATACAAATACTCGAGATAATCCAAGTTGCGAACTTCGGTTTCATCCATATAGAAAGATGAAACAGTCACTCTGCGAGGCTGGTTATTCCAATCGTAATTTACATCTTGTTCTACTCGGCCCATTGTGAAAGTTCCACCTTCAATGAACACCAGACCTGGGCCTGTTTCCTGTTCTTCGTAAGGTACAACCTCAAAACCGCCATTGTTCGGGTCGTTGTAGTTCCAGCCTGTTACATTAGAACGTTCTTTCTGGCAAGAGGCCAGTAAGGATATTCCTGCAATAAGCATCAACGGCATCGCTGCTTTCTTCATGATTACTTTTTTGAGTGTAATAGATTTCCCTTTAATGTATAACGTCAATTTTCCCTTTTGATACATGTGGTTCCAAAAATATTTTCAGAACAATTAGAATGATGGACAACTTACGGTACGGAATTTCTTCTTTTTAGGCTTGCATTGGAACTGCATCTGAAAAGAAAGTTCATGTGAACCTGCCGTTGCGTTTGTCAATTTGGATACTGTAACATCGTAACTGTAACCAAATTTGAAAAGGTCCTGTTGGAAACCAATCAGAAGAATAAATGAATCCTGATTGCGATACCAAATACCTCCCACAATTGGACCTTTAGTAAAATAAAGACCAAGGTTGAGTTGTTGGAAATCTTGTTGTTTCTGGAAAAGGATGTTCGGAGAAATACTTGACTCTCCATAACGACCTCCTAATGGAATAACAGCACCTGCATGTCCTGTATATTTCATTGGAAGTTTTGAAACGCCCAGGAATCCTTCATCTGGTTCAGTGATGTGATGAACAGCGAAACCAAAGAAATAACGACGGCTGTAACCTAATAAACCTGCAGAAAAATCAACGTTTGTTTTACTTGTGATGTTTGGAACTTCATTCGTGTTGTAAATAAATCCACGACGAGGATCAATCATATCACCAAAATTCAATTTATTCCAGTCTACAGATTTCTGCATATAAGTAGCTTGAAGGCCAACCTTAATGGAGAATTCGCGGGTAATATTCAATTGGTAAGAATACATCCCACTGATGTTCGTAGTGTTAATGGTAGCTTGGCCTGCTCGGTCATTGGTCATTAAGAATCCCAGACCACCGGCAATTCCGTCAATATGCTGATCGTATGAAGCGCTATAGGTAACAAAGGTTCCGGAAATTCCAGGCCACTGATTACGATAGTTCAAACAAATTCGCGGACAACGAGCTGTTCCGGCAAATGCGGGGTTGAGGTACAGTGGATTGGCATAGAACTGAGTAAACTCAGGATCCTGAGCTTTCAGATCGCCTAAACCAGCAGTGACAATCAGACCTAGAGCAATAACAACACGCTTTAGCATGATGAGGGTATATAGAATGTAAGAAAACAATTTTACGGAAAATTAACGAAACAGTTTCAAAAAAAAACATTTTTCAAAACCAATGCGCAATAAACCATGTTTGCCTCCGTTATTCCCGTGGTTTGAAAGGCCTACGGAAAAGCGGTTAGAAACAAAAGTATCCTAAATTCTCGAAAATCCAATACTAAACACTGAAAAACCGAGGATTATCAGCAATCGTTACCTTTGGAAAACTTTATCTGCGGTAAAAAATGAGGAATATTGATTTAAAACGCTGCTTTCTTTTTTTGACAGCCCTTTTAGGGCTGTTTTCGCCTGCTTTTGGGCAAAGAAGCATTCATGGCCTTGATGTAAATAAGCGTGATTTACGTTGGACCGCTCCTATCACTACACATTTTTCCGAAACGGAACTTAGAAGTTTTCTTTGGTTTGAAGGAGCGTCTTATGATGCTGAAAAGGATTTTTTGCCATTATTCAGTGAGCGCCGAAAACTTCCTTTTGGTAGTAATTCTGCCACTGCAGCAATTCATAATCAAGTTTATGAGCCGCTTGATCAAGCATCACTAGCAGCTTTGGGAGCTGGCACCGACTTTCTTTCAGATGAACCGCAAGTCATTATGAAGTTTTCGGTTTGTCGCCATGAGCCTTTTGCGAATGTTTCCATTATTCCATTACGCAAAAACCCTACTTCTGGACAAATAGAAAAACTGGTCAGCTTTACAATTGACATACAAGGTCACTCGAATGGGCAACGTATTGCGGCATCGACTGCTTTTGCATCTAGTTCAATTCTTTCTACCGGGACATGGCATCGCATTGGTGTTACGATAACAGGAGTTCATAAAATGGATTATAATTTTTTATCCAATATGGGTATTGATATGGCCACGCTTGTTCCTGCAAATATTCGCATCTATGGGAATGGTCATGGTCAAATTCCTTTTAGTAATAGCGGCCAGCATATGGATGATTTGAATGAATATGCAATTGATGTTAGAGATTTAAATGGCAATGGAACATTTGATGCAAACGATTACGTTTTGTTTTATGGGACCTCTCAGAATGTTTGGTCCTATGATCAAGTACATCAGCACTATCATCATCACGTTCATAATTATTCAGACACAACATTTTATTTTCTCAATACCGATTTGGGGCCAGGAAAAAGAATTGCAATTCAAGCTTCTTCACCTGATGTTCCGAATAAAATTGTGAATGCATTTGATGATTATCAATTCCATGAATTGGATAATGTAAACATGATCAAGTCGGGTAGAGAATGGTATGGTGAAAAGTTTGATATTCTTACTTCGTATAGTTTCGGATTTAATTTTCCAAACATCGTTGACACTTCCAATGCTTGTGCGGAAGTCAGTTTGATTTCAAGATGCGATGGTCCAAGTAATAATTATACAGTAAATGCTCAATCAGCATCAGCAATTATCCCGGTCGCATTTACTAACAGTAATTGTTATTATTGTTCCTACGCATATGAAGGAAGTACACAGCTTTGTTTTAATCCAACTGGGCCTGTTATAAATGTTTCGATTACTAAGCAAGATCCCTCTGCTATTGGTTGGCTAAACTGGATTCGTGTAAACGCTCGTCGTCAATTAAAAATGACAGGTTCTCAAATGAGTTTCCGTGATTCAAGAACTGGCGGCACGGGAAATATTTCACAATATATACTTGATGGTTATACACCTAGTTTGGCGGTATGGGATGTTACAGATCTTGCAAATGTGGGTTTGCAAAGTGTAACGCCGCAAACTACTAATCTGATTTGGACCTTGCACACGGACACAACGCATGAATTCATTGCTTTCGATGGTAGTTCGTTTTTAACGCCGGTAAATTTTGGGCCTGTTCCAAATCAAAATCTGCACGCAATGCAGCCGGTTGATTTCATTATCATCACGCATCCTGATTTTCAGGCAGAGGCACAAGAACTTGCCGACCTTCATGCAACGTATGATGGTCTCACTTATCTTATTGTAACACCACAGCAGATTTACAATGAATTTTCTTCAGGAGCGCAAGACGTAACGGCCATTCGTGATTTTGTGAGAATGGTTTATGGCCGTGCTACAACACAAGCTGATTTACCACGTTATCTTTTGCTTTTTGGTGATGGATCCTACGATAACAAACACCGAATGCCAAGCAACACGAATTTTATTCCAACATTTCAAAATCTGAATTCTGTTGGGCCAACGGAATCCTATGTTTCAGATGAATATTATGGATTGTTGGATGATGCAGGAGGTTGGGATGATGGAAGTGATTTGGGCGACTTAGATATTGGCGTTGGAAGATTTCCTGTTCAGACAAAAGCTTCAGCACAGGCAATGGTTGAAAAAGTTCGACGTTATATTATAAGACAACAACCTGTTGTTAATGTTTCTGCCTGTGCCAATGATCAATGCTCTAAAGGCGGTGAATGGAGAAACTGGCTGACTTTCATCGGTGATGATGAAGATTCTGATGTTCACATGAGTCAGGCCGATCAGCTTGCGACATTTGTCGATACGACTTATAACAATTACAATATCGATAAAATTTATTTTGATGCTTACCAGCAAATTCAGACTCCTGGTGGTGAACGATACCCTGATGTGAATGCCGCATTTGACAAGCGAGTTGACATGGGCTCGCTTATTATCAATTATACAGGTCATGGTGGTGAAGTTGGACTTGCGCACGAACGCATTCTTGATGTTTCGATGATAAATGCCTGGAAAAACATTTGCAACATGCCTTTGTTTTTTACTGCAACTTGTGAGTTCAGTCGATTTGATGATCCTACCCGCACTTCTGCAGGAGAAGATGTATTGCTTAATCCAGATGGAGGAGGAATTGGTTTGATGACAACTGTACGTTTGGTTTATTCCACTCCGAATTTTAATCTAAATCGCAAGTTTTATGAATGCGCATTTGATACGTTGAATGGGGAAATGCCTCGTGTTGGAGATTTGTATCGGATGACAAAAGTCAATGCAGGAAATAACACTAACAATAGAAATTTCACATTACTTGGTGACCCTGCTGTTCGATTGAATTATGCTATCAATAATGTTTCGACAACAGAAGTAAACAACGTTGTAATTACAAGCATTCCCGATACCTTAAAGGCATTAAGTCATGTTACTGTAAAGGGTTTTGTTGCCGATACTCTTGGAAATTTCATGCCGAATTTTAACGGTATTATTTATCCGACAGTTTTTGATAAAGCAAAAGCGATTACAACGCTTGGAAACAATCCACCGAATTTACCCTTTACTTTTTTGCTTCAGAAAAGTGTTTTGTACCATGGAAAGGTTAGTGTGGTGAATGGTTACTTCCAATTCACATTTGTTGTTCCTAAAGACATTGCCTATCAATATGGAAAAGGTCGCGTGAGTTATTACGCGGATAATGGACAAACAGATGCAAGTGGAAGTTATGAAAACATTATTGTCGGTGGATCGAATCCAAATGCGGCAACTGATGTAACGGGACCTGTTGTGCGATTGTTTTTGAATGATAGCAATTTTGTCAGTGGAGGAATTACAAATGAAAGTCCAAAATTGTTTGCCGTAGTTCGAGATTCCAATGGCGTGAATACGGTAGGAAATGGAATTGGTCATGATGTGGTTGCTATTCTGGATGAAGAAACTGGAAATGCAATTGTGCTGAATGATTATTACCAAGCTGACATGAATAGTTATCAGAGTGGAAAAATAATTTATCCATTCAGTTCACTCTCGCCTGGAAAGCACACCTTGAGTTTGAAAGTGTGGGATGTGTATAATAATTCAACAACCTCTAAAATAGAATTTACGGTAACAAATCCATCAGGACTTTCCCTTGCACATGTGATCAATTATCCGAATCCATTTACAACACACACTTCCTTTTTCATTGAATACAATCAATGTTGTACAGATTATGACATCATGATCCAAGTGTTTACTGTTTCAGGAAAATTGGTGAAGACCATGAATGAGCATGTAAATTCCGAAGGATTCCGCTCTGATCCGATTGAATGGGATGGCAAAGATGATTACGGTGATACCATTGGGCGAGGCGTTTACATTTACCATGTTGTCGCACGAACTATGGACGGAAAATCTGCTGATAAATACGAAAAGCTTGTTATTCTCAATTAATAATCAAAAGAGAAGCATTAATTTTTATTTTTGTTTACTAATACGCAACACATGAACACGAAGGCGATCAAAATGGTAACTGGAGCAGGCTTTATTGCAGCGCTTACTATTTCTACGCAGGGAAATGCACAGGTTACAACCACACAGGTAAATGATTTCCTAAAGCACATTAACACAATTACGACAGCTGTGCCATTTCTTTTGATTACGCCAGATTCGCGTGCAGGAGGAATGGGTGAAACGGGAGTTGCAACAACGCCTGATGTAAATTCCATTCATTGGAATGCAGCCAAACTTCCATTTGCTGATAAAAAAATGGGACTTGGGATTTCTTACACACCTTGGTTGCGTGCGTTGGTTCCAGATATTAATCTTGCCTACGTTTCTTTTTATTCAAAACTGAAAGACAAGAATTCTGCATTTGGTGGATCGATGCGTTATTTCTCAATGGGAAATATCACATTCACAGATAATATTGGAACCGTAATTGGCCAGTTTCGTCCGAACGAATTTGCATTAGATGGCTTCTATGCGCGAAAACTAGGAAATAAATTTTCTGCGGCTATGACAGCCCGTTTGATTCGATCCAATCTTACTAATGCAATTACAGTTGCAGGACAGGATACAAAAACAGGATCTGCTTTTGCTGTAGACTTAAGTGGATATTATCATAATGACAAAATAAAAATCCAAGGAAAGCAAAGCACGTTGATGTTTGGAATGACCATCAGTAATATTGGGAATAAAATTTCATACAGCACTTCTGTCAATCGCGATTTCATTCCAATTAACCTTCGACTTGGTGGAGGAATGATGATTAATGCAGATGATTATAACGCAATCGGCTTCCAATTGGAATTTGATAAGTTGTTGGTTCCAACTCCACCACATTATGTTATTGGCAGCAATGGCAGTCCTGTGATTAATTCAAACACCGGACAATATGAAATTCTTGCTGGAAAAGATCCAAATGTTTCCGTTCCCCAGGGAATGATTCAATCTTTCTATGATGCACCGGGTGGTTACAAAGAGGAATTGCGTGAAATTAATATTTGTACTGGTGTTGAATATTGGTACAATCATATTTTCGCAGTGCGTACAGGTTATTTTTACGAAGCACCTACAAAAGGAAACAGACAATTTCTAACCCTTGGAGCTGGTGTGAAATATCATGTATTCGGACTTGATTTCGCTTATCTCATTCCTACAAATGGTCAGCGCAGTCCATTGTCAAATACACTTCGTTTCACCTTGACATTTGATTTTGACGCAGCAAAGGACCAAGGTGATGTTGGTACCGATGGAAAATAAAAACTAATTATTGCTAATAAAAAATCCAAAGCGTTGTTACTAAAAAAGTAACAGCGCTTTTTTATTCAAAAAATAAAAATCTGAAACACTGCGTTTTTTATTAATTGTACAGCGTACCTTGTACATCATAAATTTTTTGAAAACATGGTTCCAAATTTCCGAGTCGGCTTAGGTTTTGATGTTCATCAGCTTGTAAAAGGTCGAGAGCTTTGGCTCGGCGGTGTTCGCATTGAGCATGATTTTGGTTGTGATGGGCATTCCGATGCGGATGTGCTCTTGCATGCGATTTGTGACGCGTTGCTTGGTGCTGCAGGGTTACGCGACATTGGATTTTATTTTCCGAATACAGATTCAACATTCAAAAATATTGACAGTAAAATTCTGCTTGAAAAAGTTGGAAAACTTCTTGCTGAAAAAGGTTGGTTGGTAGGAAATATTGACGCAACACTTGCGATGGAACGACCGAAAATAAATCCGCATGTTCCATTGATGGTAAAAACAATTTCAGGAATTCTTCAAGTGGAGAACGATTGTGTTTCCATCAAAGCGACTACCAATGAAAAATTGGGCTATGTTGGAAATGAAGAAGGTGTGAATGCTTGGGCGGTGGCGTTGATTTACAAGAACTAATCAATAGAAATCCCAAATTCCAAACCGATAATGTAAAGTGTTTGCGGGTCATTTACATTCCACTCTTTCTGCATAAGCAAATAAGTACCAGCAGACATTTTCTTGTTGATCTTATAATCGGTTCCTGCGTAAAAGCGTGTACGATTAAAACCATTTGCCCAAGGAAGACGAGGGTTTTGCAATTGCCAGCGAAGTTCCGTTGCAACATATGGATTCCATCGGTCGTTTAATTTATAGCCAATCTTGAAAAGATTGCGCAGATAAACTTCGGGCATGTTTCCAAGGTTACTGTTATAGCCTCCTTTTCTCCATTCGCCTTGAAAACGTGCGCGATAACCCAATGACCATTTTCCCGGTTTCACTTTGAAAATAAAGTCAGTATAAAAACGATTGCGGTATCCATATGAACCATCGCCTTTCTGTTTGTCAATGAAACGATAGACTCCAGCAATCTTGAAAAACTTTGCAACGGTATAGGTGGCACCCAAGTTGGTGTAAAGCAAATTAATATTTGAGATATTATCCTTCAAACGTAATTCCTGATCGAAATTAAATTCAAGATTTTTCACAATCCCTTTGTTGAAACTGAAGGTCAGCCAAGAACCCAAATCTTCCGTTTGGGAAAAAGAGGAAATTGCTAAAATGAAGAATGAAAAAAGAAGTAGATATCGTTTCATTATTATTCCTGTTCCTGGTTTTTGTTTTCGTGATAATAAATTTTGATCGTCGCCGTGTCGCGGAGAAAATCAATTTTTCCGATGCTCGCTTTATGAACTGGGACTCCTGTTCGCGCACTTAAATCATCTAGCAATTCTTGATAACGTTCCGGTTTTATGAGTTCAATGTTTTCATATTGTACTGTCTTTACAAATTCTGTTTTGACCAAAATGTTTCCGTCAAGCAGAAATGCGGCTAAAAGAATAATCAAATTGATAACTGCTGTTTCTAAAATGTCACCTTTGTTTATTGAACTGATAAGTCCAAGCGCAATAACCATGAACAGATAAGTCATGTCGCGTGCAGAAATGTCTTCAGTTCTGTATCGCAAGAGTGAGAAAACAGCAAACATACCAAAAGCCGCACCAGTAGAAATCCCTGATTTCACACTGAGGATATTGGTGATAATAAAGATGGTGATGTTGAACATGAAAAATGTGAACAGGTGATCACGACGTTTATAAACGGGCAAATAAATCATTCGTATCAAAACGATCATGCATATCAAGTCGATCAGTAGACGCATGAAAAATGCCATGTTGAATTTTTGAATTTGAAAAGAGAAAAAGTTGGCATCGGGATCTTCGTCTTTTTCTTTTTTCTTTTTCTTTTTGTCATCGCTTGTGTCATCCTGTGTATTGTCGCTGGCAGTCACAGAAGTGTTGTCACTATTTGCGGCCTGTGCATGTAATGCAGGAGCAGGAGTGAAGATCAACAGGAGTAATGGAAAAATATATTTAAGCAGATTTTTTGTCATCGATGATTTTTTGGATGGTGGATATGGCGGGTTTAAAATTATTTTGTTTTATTCCGGGAACGAGTTTGCTTACTGCTAAACAGTATTTGCTTGTACCACCTTCTCGAATATGTAATTCTTTCAATTTGCGAACGAAGGCCGTGTCACTGAGTTTTGATTGTTTGGCTTCAACAATTACAAGTCCGGAAAAATCAGCGGTTGAATCTCCGTTCTTTACCTCAAGATCTAAATCAATGGTTATGCGTTCTTCCTCAATTTTATTTACTAGTGTAATTCTGTTATAATTCACCCAGAGTTTTGGTTCAACACTATCCGGATTCATCCCTGCTGTTGCGGCTAGCAGGTCAAGTGATTTTTCTGTTATGCTTTCATTCAAATCACTTTTTTTCACTCTCTTTTTTATCGTACGCCCTTTATTGTTTTTGAATTTTACCTCAAAGAAATTAAGATCGGATTCAACATAACGCCGCAAACGAATTTTATAACGGTTCGTTCTTCCATTGTGATGTTTCTTGAATAAATCGAATTCAGGTGTATCATAATAAAGAGTTTCATAACGACTCATTCTTGTCCCCGAAACTTCAAGAACAAAATAATTTTCACGAACCTCTTCCAATAATTTTGGTAATTGAGCAATATTAAAATTGAATTTGCTGTCCGTGCGATCCATCAATTTGACACGGTCCATCTCTTCGAGCGTAATCACCTCAAACGTATCCAGTATCGCTTTGACTGCATTTTTCACGAGAGAACTAATAAGTATAAGTGTACTTAATGTATTTCAACAAAACATCGCCAGGACCATAAACTTTCTTTTCAGTTTTTAATCCTTTCAAATCATAGGAGTAAGCGCTTTTCTGCGTCATTTTTCCGGCGGAATCATATTCCATTTCAAATGCTTTATTCCCATTGGAATCGTAAGCATAGGTTGTTTTTTTGACAATCGCCCCTGAGCCATCATATTCGACTTCTTCAGTCTTGTCGCCGTTGGAATTGTATTTCCAAGTTGTCTTTTTATATTTTTTCGGTGGCGAATTGTCATTGTCAACGTCATTCGGATGTTCCGTTATTTCTTGCGTTTTGTCTTTACCAACATAAGTAGTGGTTTGTTTTTTCTTAATTGTCCCATCCTGATTATACTCAATTTCAGACACGGAATTTCCGTCTTTGTCAAAGATGGAATAATCGGATTTATACGTGACGGTTTCTTTTCCGTCCTTATAAATTGTAATATTTTCAGTCGCACTTTTTATTTTCAATTCCTTAATCTGCTTTTTTGATTGTGCAGCAATAGTATTTGAAAAAGTAATGGCAATTGAAAAGAGCAGAATGTTGCGTAACATCTTTCTATTTATTAATTCTCAAATCTGACAATTGTACAGCTTGTTTTTTGTCTGTGATTTCCACAGTTGTAGAAACCGAAGTCTTGCCCGAAGCGGCCAAACAATCATTGGAATAGACATAGACCGTATATTTCCCTTTTCGTAAATAATTGAACTGATAAGTTCCATCAGGCGCAGTTTTCACGCGATCGCCATAACTTGGATCTTCTCCATAAATTAAATACACATCATAATCAGGTGCGTAAAATGGCGTAAATCCTGAAGAGGAGTCGGTATACAAGGTGCACGTTGAATTCCAATTTCCTACAGTATGTACTTTTCCAGTAATGGAAGCTTGCCCACCAGGACCAGGTCCATTTTTACAGGAAGAAATAATTAGAATGGAAACGAAAGCAATAAAATAGAAATAACGCTTCATAGTAGTTTGTTTTCTGGTATTAATGATACAAAATGTTAGCCGAAACCTTAGTAATCGGTATGAATTGAAAATTGGCTTAAAGTAAAGTTATTGGTTTATTATTACTTTTCAATCTATGAATTTACGCAAAATCAACATAAAATTAAAGTTTAATTAAACTCTTGACGAAATAAAATGGTACATGGTTGGATTAAAAAAATATTAAAGTGCGATTCAACTAAATGCTTAATAAATTACACTGGATTGGCTAATATTCACTTTGCATCGAGGCTATGGGAAAATTGGATTGTTGAAGCTGGTTTGATTTATGCAAAATGCACATTTCTGATCTAGCTTTTCTTTCGACTATCTTTGTACTTGATATTATGAAAAAACACATACTTACCACCACCTTCACTGAATTTGCCGACGATTCTGAACTTTCGGGTTCCGATTTGGAATTACTGAAAAGTGCAAGAACTGCGGCAAAAAACGCCTATGCGCCCTACTCGAAATTTCATGTTGGCGCCGCCTTGAAATTGGAAAATGGAATTGTTGTGATTGGGAATAATCAGGAAAATGCAGCCTATCCTTCTGGACTTTGTGCTGAGCGTGTCGCTATTTTTTCAGCTGGGGCCAATTACCCTGATTTTGCCATTGATGCTATTGCAATTTGTTGCATCACAGAAAGTGCAAATGGAAAACCATTTTCACCATGCGGTGCTTGTCGGCAAGTATTAGGCGAATATGAAAATCGTTCGAAAAAGCCAATGCGTATTATTCTGGGTGGAATGAGAGGTTCAATTTATGTAATCAATAGTTTGAAGGATTTATTGCCACTTGCTTTTGATGGAGATTTGCTAAAAAAGTAATTTCTAATTTGGTGATTGCCAATTCCCAATTTTGATGGGAAGCTTTTCCCAAAAAAGCATAAAACAGCAATTGATATTAGGCAAGCAATTGGGAATTGGCAATTAAAAAATTGACAATATTTCCCCCTCTTTTCCCTTATCTTTGCCTTCTCAAAATTTCCGCCGTTCCATGTCTATTAAAACTGAAAAAATGTCAGCGAATTCTAAAACCGCTTTCAGCAAAGAAACTTACCTGAACTGGTATGAATCTATGTTGCTAATGCGTCGTTTCGAAGAAAAATGCGGTGAACTTTACATTGGCCAGAAAATCCGTGGGTTTTGCCATTTGTACATTGGGCAAGAAGCATTGGTTGCCGGTTCAGAAAGCGCCATCAAAAAAGAAGATCGTGTGATTACTGCTTATCGTGATCATGCGCATCCTATTGGTCGTGGCTTGCATCCGAAATTTGTGTTGGCAGAATTGATGGCAAAAATTACCGGTTGCTCTAAAGGCAAAGGTGGATCGATGCATATTTTCTCTAAAGAATATAATTTCTTCGGTGGACACGGAATCGTTGGTGGACAAATTCCACTCGGTGCAGGAATTGCTTTTGCAGATCAATACAATGGAAATAAAAATGTGACACTTTGTTACATGGGTGATGGCGCTGTTCGTCAAGGCGCATTGCATGAAACATTTAATATGGCGATGCTTTGGAAATTACCAGTGATTTTTATTATTGAAAATAATAATTATGCAATGGGAACTTCAGTTGAGCGAACCAGTAACGTGCACGAGCTTTATCAATTGGGCGATGCCTACAGCATGCCTTCTTTTCAAGTTGATGGAATGAATTGTGAAAGTGTTCACAATGCAATTTTATCGGCAGCAGAACGCGCAAGGCTGGGAGATGGTCCGACTTTATTGGAAATGAAAACCTATCGTTATCGCGGACATTCCATGTCGGATCCTGCGAAATACAGAACGAAAGAGGAATTGGAAGAATACAAATTGAAAGATCCGATTGAACAAGTAATTACCACCTTGAAAGCAAATGCATGGATTGATGATGCAGGAATTGAGAAGATGGAAGAAAAGATTGCAGCGATTGTTGAAGAGTCTGTGAAATTTGCGGAGGAATCTGCTTTCCCTGATGAATCGGAATTGTATCATGATATTTATGCGGAACCAAATTATCCGTTCATAAAAGATTAATTTTTAATTTTTAATTCTAAATTTTGAATTTTTATATATGTATGCAACCTTAGAAAATTATGGAAAAGAGAAATATAATAAGAGAGAAATCTTTTGAATTTGCCCTTGAAACAATTGATTTATACAAAAAAATGCTGGCTGAAAAAGAATATGTTATTTCAAACCAAATTTTGCGTGCCGCCACCAGTGTTGGAGCTAATGTAGAAGAAGCAATTGCCGGAGCATCACGAAAGGATTTTATTTACAAACTTGTTATTGCTCAAAAAGAAGCTAGAGAATCTTGTTACTGGTTAAAATTGCTGCAAAAAAGTACACTTGTTTCAATTAACGTTTCTCCAAATCTGAATAAGGCAGATGAGATTGTCCGGATATTAACAGCCATTGTAAAAACGTCGCAAACAACAAACTAATCTTGAATTCAAAATTTAGAATTCAAAATTCAAAATTGTAATTATGGCCGAAGTAATCAGAATGCCGAAACTCAGTGATACCATGACCGATGGTGTTGTTGCTTCGTGGAATAAAAAAGTTGGTGATACTGTTAAGCGCGGAGAAATTCTCGCTGAGATTGAAACGGATAAAGCCACGATGGAATTTGAATCTTTTTTCAACGGTACACTTTTGTATATCGGAATTGAAAAAGGAAAGGGAGCTCCAGTGGATGCAATCATTGCGATCATTGGCGATCAGACGGAAGATGTGAAGGCAATTCTTGCTGAAGAGGAAAAGAAAGTTCCTGCGAAAAAAGTCGAAATAAAAGTTGAGAAGAAAACTTCAGCGGTTTCTGGAATGAAAAAAACAGAAACTGTTCAGCAAAAAAAATCACAAACGCAAGTCATTTATCGCGATGAAAATAGTGATGGAAGAATGAAGGTTTCTCCATTGGCGAAAAGATTGGCGGAAGAAAAAGGGATTGACATTTATGCAATTCAAGGGAGTGGCGGTGATGGTCGAATTGTAAAACGGGATGTGGAAGCTTGGCATCCTTCGCGCATTCCACCGGTGATGCAATATGAAATGCAATATGATGTTACGGTGAATGCAGCAGGAGATTATACAGATGAGCCGCTTTCACAAATGCGTAAAATAATTGCCAAGCGACTTGCTGAAAGCAAATTTACAGCACCGCATTTCTATCTAACGATGGAAATTGATATGGGAAATGCATTTGCAGCAAGAGAGAAAATCAATTCAAAAGGAGGAGCAAAAATCTCTTTCAATGACATGGTGATTCATTCCGTGGCACAATCCCTTAAGTTACATCCAAAAATAAACTCTTCCTGGTTGGGTGATCGCATTCGTACAAACAAGGAAATAAATATTGGTGTTGCAGTTGCTGTAGAAGATGGTTTGTTGGTTCCGGTTGTTCGCAAAGCGGATGAAAAAACGTTTGCGCAAATTGGTGATGAAGTGAAGGTTTTCGCGCAAAAGGCAAAAGACAAAAAATTGGTACCAAGCGATTGGGAAGGAAATACATTTACCATTTCTAACCTAGGCATGTTTGGTATTGAACAATTCACCGCGATCATCAATCCTCCCGATGCGTGCATTCTTGCAGTGGGTGGAATTAAGGATACTCCTATTGTGAAAGATGGCCTGGTTGTTGCCGGCAAAATAATGAAGGTGACCATGTCCTGTGACCATCGTGTTGTGGACGGTGCTACTGGCGCAGCTTTCTTGCAGACGTTGAAAAAGTTTTTGGAGAATCCTGAAGTGAAATAGGTTTTGCCGTTTATTGCAGCACACTTATTTGTTTGACTTTCTTTTTACATAATAGCCCGATGTAATTTGTTGGTTTATGTTCTTAATTATCAATAATTAGATGATAGACAATAATATTGGGCGGGCCATTTCTGAAAAAAGTTTTTATTTCAGTTGCATACTGTTTGTGGCAAGCATTATCCTGATTTTTATTTTCGGAATTTTCAGATGTGGTTTCTTGCTTACCATTTCTCTCATGCTGCTTTCATCCAAAAAGGGTTTTCAAATTGATATTTTGGAAAACAGAGTTCGTTCCTACATTTCAATCTTTGGATTTAGGAAAGGTGAATGGATTGGGATGGGCAATTTTCCATTTTTGTGCATCAAGAAAAAAGTCAAACAGGAAGAGATCGAAATTTGGGGTTCTCGTCTTGATCAGGAATATGTTGCATATGAAATTTGGTTATTGACAAATAATCACCAAGAGTATTTAATTGTGAAAACACTTCTTGAATTGGATGAAGCGCAGCAATTTGTGGAAGCGTATTCTAAAAAGTTGAATAAACTAGTTGTTTCATTGAAGAATGAAGATGATGCAATTGAAGAAGCGGAATCTCAATTGGTGGAAGTAGAATGGTCCGAGAAATTTGTGGTTTGATTTGAATTAGAATTCCCAAAGAAAAGATTGCTTCCATTCTTCCCTCAAAATATTCTCTTGATACAAGCAATAATCCACCCTCGCATCAGTCGAGGTTTTTTTTGTTAGTAGGCATAACAATGCGGTGCCGTATTGTTTTTCTTGCTACTTGCGGAATTTGACTTGTGGTTTTTCTTGGAATGTTTTTTCTGTTTATGATTGAAGGAGGCACAATCAGCAGGATCGTTTTTGGTAGTTGAAAAATTTTCCGCGCTGAGGGCGAATGTGAACATCAATGCGATTGCGCAAAGGGCTGTTCTGATTTGAATTGATTTCATAGTAGGTAGTGTTTGATAAGAAGACGCTAGAACTATGCATTAATTGCATTGAAAAATGGTTTAAGAATAATTTATTTTTTGTTTCATAAATGCTAAATATTCACCGATGAATTCATTCGATTCACAGCTATTTTTTTGCGTGAGGGATAGTAGTGCCACATAGTGGTCCCTTCGGGAGAAAGCCCGGAAGCCGCAGTGTCGG